>JBFIHN010000235.1:0-5990 GCA_041601775.1 Acidimicrobiales bacterium | reverse complement strand
GCCGAGCTGGCCGAGATGATCGGCGATGCCTCGGTGGTCTTCCTGGCCAACCACGGCGTGATCGTGACCGGCTCGACGATCGAGGAAGCCACCTATCGATCGGCCAGCATCGACCGTGCGTGTCGGATGGCGCTCGACGTCATGCGGCTGGGTCACGAGCCGCTCCCCATCGCTCCCGGCATCGCTGCCGGGATGAAGCAGTCGCTGCTCGAACGTGGGTCAGCCGTCTACTTCGCCGGCGCCGCACGACAGCTCATCCGCACCGAACCCGACGTCCTCAACTGATCTACGGAGAAGTGAACCAAATGAAGAGTCTCGACGACCTCGCGAGCGACCTGTCGTTCACCACAGCCACGGTGGGCGAGGAGCGAACGGTCACCTTCCTTCCGGAACCAGAGCCCGCGGAGCGCCTGTACACGGTGATCTCGGTCGACGATCACATCGTGGAACCCCCCGACACCTTCGAGGGGCGGGTGCCCGCGGCCTACGCAGACCGGGCGCCGAAGGTGGTCGCGACCGAGAGCGGTGGGGAGACGTGGGTCTTCGACGGTCAGGAGTTGCCCAACGTCGGCTTCAATGCCGTCGTCGGTCGCCCCGTGTCCGAGTACGGCTTCGAACCGACACGCTTCGACGAGATGCGTCGTGGCGCGTGGGACATCGACGCGCGCGTCGCCGACATGGACATCAACGGCATCTATGCCTCACTCAACTTCCCGTCGTTCCTCCCCGGGTTTGCCGGACAGCGGCTCCAGACCACCACCAACGACCTCGGGTTGGCCGAAGCGTGCGTGCGGGCATGGAACGACTGGCACCTCGACGTCTGGGCAGGGACCCATCCGGGCCGCATCGTTCCGTGCCAGCTTCCGTGGCTGCTCGACCCGGAGCTCGGCGCGAAGATGATCCGCGAGAACGCAGAGCGTGGCTTCCGCTCCGTGACGTTCACCGAGGCGCCACATCGCCTGGGCCTCCCTTCCCTGCACTCCGGGCACTGGGACCCGATCATGGCCGCCTGCGCCGAGACCGGCACGGTGTTGAACCTCCACATCGGATCGAGCGGGGCATCGCCGTCGACGAGCGATGACGCGCCACCGGACGTGGTCGGCGTCCTCTTCTTCGCCTATGCGATCTACGCCGCAGTCGATTGGCTGTACTCGATGATCCCGGTGCGCTTTCCCGACATCAAGATCTGCATGTCGGAGGGTGGAATCGGGTGGGTCGCCGGCCTGCTCGACCGTCTCGACCACATGTTGAGCTATCACGACATGTACGGCACGTGGAAGAGCGAACTCACACCTGCGGAAGTGCTCAAACGCAACTTCTGGTTCTGTGCGGTCGAGGACCAGTCCTCGTTCATGCAACGTGACCGGATCGGGATCGAGAACATCCTGCTCGAGGCCGACTATCCCCATTGCGACTCGACCTGGCCCAACACCCAACGAGTGATCCATGAGGAGATCGGTGGGCTCCCCGAAGAGGCGATTCGTCGCTTCACCTGGCAGAACGCGAGCGAGCTGTACCAGCACCCGGTTCCCGAGGCGATCCAGCGCGATCCCAACGCGTTCTGATGGTCCGCGCTGCTGCTGTCGTCGGGCCCGGTGCGGTCGAGGTCATCGATCTCGACCTGCCGGAGCTCTCCGTCGGAGCTGTCGTACGGGTCGAGATCTGTGGGCTGTGTGGCACCGACGTGGAGCAGTTCCACGGACGGTTCGAGACGCGCTGGCCCGCCGGTCCGGTCGTGCCTGGGCACGAGATCGTCGGAGTGATCGAAGAGATCGACGCGTCGACCTCTGCGAGGTGGCGGGTCTCGGTCGGCGATCGCGTGGCGGTCGAGCCGAACATCCCCTGTGGGACGTGCGCCCGGTGCCTCGAGGGCGCCTATGTGTCGTGTACCGGTTGGCCGAACCATCCGATGGCCTACGGGTTCATCCCGGTGTCACATGAGCACGGCCTGTGGGGCGGCTGGGCCGAGTACGTGGTGCTTCACCCGTCGAGCGCGGTGCATCGAGTGCCGGATGGCATGGATGCCGGTACCGCGAGCCTCTTCAACGCGCTCGGGGCCGGGTACCGATGGGCAGTCACGATGCCTCGGCTCCAGGTCGGGCAGAACGTCGTCGTCACCGGCGCCGGTCAGCGGGGACTGGCGTGCGTTGCCGCGGCGCGCGCCGCTGGCGCCGGATCGATCGTCGTGTCCGGACTCGGCACCGATCGACACAAGCTCGATGCGGCGCGTGCGCTCGGAGCCGACGTCGCCGTCGACGTCTCGTGCGACGATCTCGTGGAAGCGGTGGCCGAAGCGACGCGGGGTGAGATGGCTGATGTCGTGGTGGATTCCAGCAGTGGGTCGACCGAGCCAGTGCTGCAGGCGATCGAGTGCGTGCGGGATGCCGGCACCATCGTGCTCGCCGGGCTCAAGGGTGGCCGGCTGGCCGACGGCGTGCCGGTGGACGACATCGTGCTGCGAGGCATCTCGCTCCTCGGCGCCCGGTCGGCGGATTGGTCTGCCTACGAGCAGGCGCTGCGACACCTCTCCGCTGACGCCACACTCGCCCGGTTCCGCACCCACGAACTCTCCCTCGACGACGCCGCTCAGGCGCTCCGCATTCTCGGTGGAGAGGTGCCCGATGCAGAGGCGATCTTCGTGTCGATCGCCCCCGGAATGACTGCGTGACAGCGGGTCCGTCGACAGGGCGCCAGTCCGTCTCCATCGCCTTCCTCGACGACTACCAATCAGTCGCGGCGACGGCCGCCGACTGGTCGATCGTTCCCGGCGGAGTCGAGATCGTCTCGATCACGGAGCATCTCGACGATGTCGACGCGCTGGCACGCCACCTGGCCGGCGCCCGCGTGGTCGTGGCCATGCGCGAGCGGACACCGATCGGCGCCGACCTGCTCGACCGACTCCCCGATCTGGCCCTGCTGGTCACGACAGGACCGTCGAACGCAGTCGTTGACGTCGACGCGGCACGCGAGCGGGGAGTCGAGGTCTGTGGAACCGGTGGCTACCTGAGCCCGACGTCGGAGCACACCTGGGCACTGATCCTCGCGCTCGCTCGACACATCCCGGCAGACGATCGCGCGATCCGCGCCGGCCGGTGGCAAGAACGGATCGGAATCGACCTCGCGGGCAAGACGCTGGGAATCGTCGGCCTCGGCCGGCTCGGGACCATGGTCGCCGAGGTCGGTCGCGCGTTCGGGATGGACATCGTCGCGTGGAGTCAGAATCTCACCGCGGAGGTTGCCACCGAGCGGGGCGCGCGGCGGGTCGACCGAGCCGAGCTGTTCTCCACCGCTGATGTGGTGTCGGTTCACCTCGTCCTCTCGGAGCGGACCCGGGGATTGATCGGCGCCGATGATCTCCGTCGGATGAAGCCCACGGCGTTCCTCGTGAACACCTCCCGAGGAGCGATCATCGACGAAGGCGCCCTGGTCGACGCGCTGACGCACCGGCGGATCGCCGGCGCCGGCCTCGACGTGTTCGAGGTCGAGCCGCTCCCGGCCGAGCACCCGTTGCGACAACTCGACAACACGGTGCTGACGCCGCACACCGGCTACGTGACCGATGGGCTCTACGCCCTGTTCTTCCGCGAGATCGCAGAGGACATCGCGGCGTTCCTCGCCGGTGCACCGATCCGACTGGTGCAGCAATGACCACGAGTCGCGAGAGTTGGGAGTTGTCCGACGACGAGAAGACGTTGCTGTACTTCGTCTACGAGTTCTGGCTCCGTGAGCGTCGGCCCCCGAACGAGGCGGACATCCACGGGGCGACCGGTTTCGGCCCGCGGGAGACGAGACCACTCGCCCGGATGCTCCGTGAGGGGTTCGCACTCACGTTCGACGACGAACGGGTGGTGCTGTCGATCGACAAGGCCCCGCCGTTCTCGGCGACGCCGACCGGAGTCGCATGCTTCGTCGATGACGAGTTCGTCAGCTACATGGGGTGTGCAATGGAGATGGCGAGCCTGAGTCATCTCCCGACGCTGGGTGGGGTGACGCTGACCATGCGCAGTGCATGCGCGTGCTGCTTCTCGCCGATCGAGGTACAGCTGCGCGACGGAGCGATCGTCGGAGCGACTCCATCGCTCCCCGTGATCACTGCCATCCGCTCGCCCTGGGACTTCGAGCATGGAGTCACCCCCGATCGGGTGTGCGACTCATTCCAGGTCGTTCTCGACGAAGAGCACGCATCTCGGTTCGAGCGACGCCTGCAACGCGTCGGCGTGCGGCTCACCATGGCGCAGGCGGCCGAGATCGGTCGCGGGGTCGGCGAGTCGCGTATGAGAGATCCTCATTGGCACGCCGTGCGCCTCGATGCTCGGACGATGATCGAGCACTGGGGGTCGCTCGGTGTCGACGTGTCCCCCTGGCTCGACTGACCGGGACGCTTGCGACAGAACGTCGAGAGCCCGGGACCGACGGCCCCGGGCTCTCGTGCAGATCTCGTCAGCGTCGCTGACGGTGCGGTTCAGTCCTCGGCGGCGCAGACCGCGTCGGTGATGAGCGCGGCGACCACGTAGGGGTCCATGTTGGCGTTCGGGCGACGATCCTCGATGTAGCCCTTCTGGTCGACCTCGACCTGCCACGGGATGCGCACCGAGGCGCCACGGTTGGACACGCCGTAGGAGTACTCGGTCCACGGGGCGGTCTCGTGCATGCCGGTCAGGCGACGCTCGACGCCGGGGCCGTAGGCCTTGATGTGCTCCTCGTGGTGCTTGCCCAGGACCTCGGCGGCAGCGATGCACGCGTCGTAGTTCTCCCGCATCGACTTGGTCGAGAAGTTGGTGTGGCAGCCGGCGCCGTTCCAGTCGCCCGGCATGGGCTTCGGGTCGATGGTTGCGGCGA
Organism: Acidimicrobiales bacterium; assembly: GCA_041601775.1. Classification (GTDB taxonomy): domain Bacteria; phylum Actinomycetota; class Acidimicrobiia; order Acidimicrobiales; family Salinilacustritrichaceae; genus Salinilacustrithrix. The sequence goes on along the minus strand of JBFIHN010000235.1, from coordinate 1,151 downwards.
CGTCGAAGTCCTCGGCGATGCGGTAGAGCAGCCAGCGGGCGATCCACATGTGGTCGCCGACCTCGACGACACCGGCGGGGCCGATCTGGTACTCCCACTGGCCCATCATGACCTCGGCGTTGATGCCCGAGAGCTTCAGTCCGGCCTCGAGGCACGCGTCCATGTGGGCCTCGACGATGTCGCGGCCGTACACCTCGTCGGCGCCGACGCCGCAGTAGTAGGGGCCCTGCGGACCGGGGAAGCCGCCGCGGGGCCAGCCGAGCGGGTGCCCGTCGTCGAGGAACGTGTACTCCTGCTCCATGCCGAACCACATGTCGTTGGCGGCGTACTTCTCGGCGAGCGCCGCCGTGGCCGCACGGGTGTTGGTCGGGTGGGGCGTCATGTCGATGTTCAGGACCTCGTTGAGCACGAGGATGTTGTCGCCACCGCGGATCGGGTCCGGACAGGTGAAGACCGGCTTGAGGACACAGTCGGACTGGTGGCCCTCGGCCTGGTTGGTCGACGAGCCGTCGAAGCCCCAGATGCCGGGATCCTCACCGGACTCCATGATCTTGGTCTTCGACCGCAGCAGCGCGGTGGGCTCCGTGCCGTCGATCCAGATGTATTCAGCCTTGATCTTCACGTGCTCTGTACCTCTCGGTGCCGGGTTGTGAACCGGTTTGGCGGTGGCGGACAGATTCAGTCAAGACGGCGCTCTTTTCACGCCGTTTTCCTGTGTGTGAACGCTTTGTGAACGGGAAGCCGGGACGCTCCTCGACAGTAGGCACGGGGCGCCGGCCCACGTACGCTCGGCGCATGGAACGCCAACGTGAGTACGTGCTGCGCACGGTCGAGGAGCGAGGCATCCGGCTCATCAGGCTCTGGTTCACCGACGTGCTGGGGCAGTTGAAGTCGTTCGCCATCTCACCCGCCGAACTCGAATCGGCCTTTGCAGAGGGCATGCACTTCGACGGCTCGGCCATCGACGGGTTCAGCCGCATCCAGGAGTCCGACGTCCTTGCCCTGCCCGATCCGGCGACGTTCGAGATCCTGCCGTGGGGTCCTCCCGACGATGACCGCAACTCGTCGGCCGCGATGTTCTGCGACATCTCGAACCTCGACGGCACGCCCTTCGCCGGCGATCCCCGACACGTGCTCAAGCGCAACCTGGC
>JBFIHN010000234.1:0-5992 GCA_041601775.1 Acidimicrobiales bacterium | reverse complement strand
GCCGGCTCCGGCTCCGGCTCCCCAGGCGGCGGCTGCGCCGGCCCCCCAGGAAGCCGCCGCTGCGGCCCCGGTGCCAGCACAAGCGCCGGCCGCGACGGCGACGGGCTCGGGATCGAAGAAGCTGCTGTCGCCGGTCGTGCGCAAGCTGGTCAACGAGAACGGCCTCGATGTCGATGCGATCGCCGGCACCGGCCCTGGGGGCCGCATCACCCGTGACGACGTGCTCGATGCCATCGACGCAGGGACCGCGCGCTCGGCACCCGCCGCCGGCGCACCGGCCACGGCACCCGCTGCCGCACCCACTGCCGCACCCGCTGCCGCAGCGGCCCCGCAGCGCCCTGCCGCGCCAGCGCCCCGTGCCGGCGAACGTGACACCGCGGTGCCGAACACGCGCATCCGCAAGGCCACGGCAGAGCACATGCGCCGTTCGATCGACACCTCGGCCCACGCCTACGCGTCGATCGAGGTCGACTTCGAGGCCATCGACCGGGTCCGTCGGAGCCACAAGGACGCATTCAAGGCCGCCGAGGGCTTCAGCCTCACCTACCTCCCGTTCGTCTCTCGCGCCGTCGTCGACGGCATCCGCGAGTACCCGGAGGTCAACGCGAGCTTCGGTCCGGACGAACTGATCATCCACAACTACGTGAACCTGGGCATCGCCGTCGACCTCGACTTCAAGGGCCTCCTCGTCCCGGTCATCGCCGACGCCGACGGGATGCGGCTCCGTTCCATCGCCCGCTCGGTCAGCGACCTGGCGTCGCGAGCCCGGAGCAAGAAGCTCAGCCCCGACCAGCTCGCGGGCGGGACGTTCACGATCACGAACCCCGGGCCGTTCGGCACGACGATCACGCTCCCGGTCATCAACCAGCCCCAGGTCGCGATCTTGTCGACCGACGCGGTCAAGCGGCGTCCGGTCGTCATCACCGCCGACGACGGATCCGAGTCGATCGGCATCCACTCGGTCGGCAACATCACCTTGACCTGGGACCACCGAGCCTTCGACGGCGCCTATGCCGCAGCGTTCCTGAAGCGCGTCAAGGACCTGCTCGAGACGATGGACTGGGAGCAGGAGCTCAACTAGCCCGCCCGGGGTCGGCGTCCGCCGATCCCGTTCAAGCCCGTTCGAGGACCGTGACCTGTCCGGTGCTCCCGTCGACGCGCACCAGGTCACCGTCGTGCAAGGTGACCGTCGCGACCTTGGTGTTGACCACGGCAGGGATCCCGAGATCCCGGGCGACGATGGTCCCGTGGCTCAAGACGCCCCCCACGTCGGTGACCACCGCACCCGCCACGAGGAACAGCGGCGTCCAGGCGGTGTCGGTCATCGTCGCGACCAGGATGTCGCCCTCGTCGAAGTCCTGGTACGGGTCGTCGATCACCCGCACGCGTCCCTTGGCGACGCCGGGCGAGCCGGGCGAGCCGGCGATGCCGTCGACGCCGTCGATGCCGTCGGTGGGGGCGGACCGGTCCGGCGGGCCCTCGTGGATCGAGAGCGATCCGTCGGACCACTCGCCGACGACGGCCGCAGCGACGGCAGCGAACTCCGCTGCCCGTCGATCGAGTTCGTCGGCCAGCGGCAGACCGGCGCCGTTCGTCCGGGCCTCGAGTTCGTCCAGCGTGCACATGCTGAACCGCTCATCGGTGAGATCGACGTCGAGACGCGCGCGGATCCCGAGCAGGAGCGTGCGCAGCAGGTTCGTCGAACGCATGCAGGTGTCCTTGGTCCGCTCGCCCCGCGCCATCGCCGAGCGAGCAGCAGCGACGAGGGGGCGGGCGACGCGGCCCGGATCGACGTCCGGCGCCTCGACCGTGTGGGGCGTGGCGCCGCGCAGCCGACCGAGCAGGGTCACGACGTCGTCCGGACGCTGACCCCAGGCCGGATTGGTCGGGTCGAACTCGCCGATGCCGCGATGACCGAACGCGTCGAGGAACCCGACGAGCCGATCGTGGAGTCCCGGCGCACCGTCGACGTCGGAGGCGGCCAGCGCAGCGAAGGACGCCCGGTCCACGAGGTGAGCGAGCTCGGAGTCGGCCGGGATCGTGCGGGCGATCTCGGCCAGTGCTCGCGACGGGCGGGCGGATTCGAGATCCGGGATGCTCGCGACGTACCGCAGGGCGTCCTCGGGCGCGATGCCCGAGCGGCCGAGGGCGTTGACCGCTTGCTCGAGGATCGGCGAGGTCAGCGCGCGTGCCGTCACGTGGGTCCCGAGGACGACGCCGAACACCCCGGCCGCGCGCCGGAGCATCCGCACCATCTCCTCGCCACCGACGTCGGGGTCGAGCGCCTCGTGGTCGGCGGTGAGCTCGTCGACCATCGCCCGGTCCCGGTCGATGCGGCGGCCGATGCCGGCCAGTGTCCGCCCCATCGAGGGAGGGGCCTTGAGACGGTAACGGCGGTCGTCGGCGTGCGCCTGGTGGGCCGGGAGTCCGGTGGCGACGGCGTCGCCGAGGTACTGCAGGTCGACGACCTGGGCCGAGGTCCCCGGAAGCCGATCGCCGGCCATCCGCATGGCCGTCAAGTTGAGATGGAAGCGCCCCGCCATCCGGCCGACGATCTTGTACGGCGCCTCGTGGCCGGGGCGCGGGAGGAGGCTGAAGTCGTCGCACAGCGAGATCCGAAACCCCTCCTCGAGACCCGGACCGATGACCGACCAGGCCAGCGGGGTGACGGGGTCGGGCAGGATCTCGCCGGCGTTCGCCCGGGTGTAGACGGGGTAGTCACGGTCGAAGGGGGTGTCGAGGAACGCGAACATGGGGACGGATCCTGGCACGGCCGTCCGTAGGATCATCGGGATGCGACGACGTGTCTGGATTCCCGTCGCCGCCGCGATGCTGCTCCCCGCCGCGGTGCTCGGCGTCGAGGTCCAGCTCGCCCGCACCGCGCCGCTGCTCGACGACGAGGTCGGCTTCCGTCCGGCGGACCTGGCCATCGGGGCCGAGGACACCGTCGTCGACGTGGTCTGGCTCGGGGACTCGACGAGCACGGGGGTGGGGACGACACGGGTCGAGGACTCGATGGCGTACCGGGTGGTCTCGGACCGGAACGCGTCGGCGCGGTTGACGATTCTCGGCGTCTCGGGCGCACAGGTGCACGAGGTCGTCGACGAGCAGCTCGACCTGCTGGACGCTCGGGTGCGCTCCGGTGACGTCCCCGACGTGGTCTACGTCTCGATCGGGGCCAACGACGTGACCGCGCTGACGCGTCGGTCGACCTTCCGAGGTCGGTATCGGACCCTGGTCGAGGAGCTGGTCGCCCTGGTCCCGTCGGCGGAACTCGTCCTCGTCGGCATCCCGGACATGGGCACGGCGCCACGTCTCCCGGTCCCGCTCCGCCAGATCGCCGGCCGGCGCGCCGCTCAGCTCGACGACATCATCGTCGACCTCGCGAAGGACACCGAGGCTCACCACGTCGATCTGGCCGAACGGACGAGCGGGACCTTCTCGAGCGACCCGGACCGCTACTTCTCCCGCGACGCGTTCCATCCCAGCGCCGACGGGCACCAGGTGTGGGCCGAAGCCGTCGTGGCATCGATCGAGGAGTCGTCTCGGTAGCCTCGACCGGGTGACGCTCCGTACCCGCTGGCTCGGCCGTGTGCCCTACACCGAGGCACTCGAACTCCAACGAGCTCTCCATCGCGAGCAGGCAGACGACCATCTGCTGCTCCTCGAGCACCCCCACGTGTACACGCTCGGCATCCGGGCCGACATGGAGCACGTGCTGGTGCCGCCCGAATCGGTCGGGGCCGACCTGGTCCGGGCGGATCGCGGCGGCGACGTCACCTATCACGGCCCCGGCCAACTGGTCGGCTATCCGATCCTCACTGTTCCCGGCAGACGAGGGGGCGGGATGGCCGACACGGTCGCCTACGTGCGCTCCGTCGAACAGCTCGTGATCGACACCCTGGTCGAGCTCGGCCTGCCCGACGTCGGCCGCCTCGACGACTACCCGGGGGTCTGGGTCGCTCCCGCGTCCGACGCCCCGCGCAAGATCTGCGCCATCGGCGTGAAGCTGACCCGGGGTCGGTCGATGCACGGGTTCGCGCTCAACGTCGATCCCGACATGGACTACTGGGGACACATCGTCCCGTGCGGCATCCCCGACAAGGCGGTCACCTCGATCGCCGGCGAGGGCGTCGAGACCTCGATGAAGGACGTCGTCGACGTGGTGGCCCGTCTCGCAGCCGAGCGGTGGGGAACCGATGGTCACGAGCGAGCCGACGTCGTCTGGCGCGAACGGACCACCGACCTGGCGCCGTTCAGCCGCGGCGCCGGACCCGGCGAGACCGTGGGTCGCGAGGGTCACGCCGCTCCGGCACCGTCCGCGCCGGGCGCGCAGCCGGTCCGACTGCTCGGACGTCTGGCCGAGGCCGGCGTGCACGACGGCCTCGACATCGCGGATCGCAAGCCCGACCACGCGAAGGCACGGTTCACGATCACCGACGACTACCTGCGGCTCCGCAAGACGATGCGCGACCTCGACCTGGTCACGGTCTGCGAGGAAGCCGGCTGTCCCAACATCTTCGAGTGCTGGGCCGACGGCACCGCCACGTTCATGGTGGCCGGCGAGCGGTGTACCCGGGCCTGCGGTTTCTGCCTGGTCGACACCCGCAAGCCGGAACCCCTCGACGTCGACGAGCCCGAGCGGGTCGCCGAGGCGGTCGAGCGCATGGGGCTCACGTTCGCCGTGGTGACGATGGTCGCCCGTGACGACCTCTCCGACGGGGGTGCGGCACACGTCGCAGCGACGGTCCGCGCGATCCGGGCACGGACGCCCGGGGTCGGTGTCGAGACGCTGATCTCGGACTGCCGAGGCGATGCCACCGCGCTCGACGTGATCTTCGACGCCGCTCCCGACGTCCTCAACCACAACATCGAGTCGGTCATCCGGCTGCAACGTGCCGTGCGCCCCAGCGCGGGGTATGCCCGCTCGCTGGCCGTGCTCGCCCGGGCCAAGGCAGCCGGCCTCACCACCAAGTCGTCGATCATCGTCGGCATGGGGGAGCGCGACGACGAGGTCCTGCAGACGCTCGCCGACCTCCGTGGCGTGGGGGTCGACATCGTCACGATCGGCCAGTACCTGCGACCGACCACCAATCACCTCCCGGTCGCCCGGTGGGTCGAACCCGAGACGTTCGACCACTGGAAGACCGTCGGCGAAGCGATGGGCATCGGCCACGTCGAGGCATCGCCTCTCACCCGGTCGAGCTACCACGCCCGCCAGGCCGCTGCGTCGGCGTCGACGCCCGTCGAGGTCAGTCGCGCTGGATCGTGATGCCGGCGATGACCGCGTTCACGTCGTCGAGCAGTGCCAGGCGCGATCGGTGGCTTCCCATCACCACGTAGAGCACGAAGGCCCGACCTTCCACATGGAAGAACTTCTGGGTGCCGGACTGCCCCTGGAGCGGACGCTGCATCGCGTTCGGTGAGAAGTCGTCGGCGCGCAACTGCGGGAGGCCGGCGAGGTCGTGCAGACGTGACCCGACCGCACTCGTCGACTCCTCGAGCAGGCAGAGCAGTACGTCTCCGTCGATCATCCGCTCGACCGCACCGCTGCCGAAGTCGCCGCGGACGGGCGGGAGCGGGAAGTTGGCGATGTGCACGCGCGGGGTGGTGACCGACTCGCCGTCGGGCGTCGAGTCACCCGCCCCACCGTCGATCTCGGCTTCCCAGCCAGGCGGGAGGTCGAGCGTGACGCCTGGCCCACGGAGCATCATGACGGTTCCTCCGGCGCGTGGTGGAGGCGTGGGTCACCAGGCTCGATGCCGGCGGCGCGCAGGTCGCGGTCGACACGCTCGGTCCGGGCCTTCCCGAGGAGGAGGTCACGCCGGCGCACCTGGGACCCGCTGTAGCCGGCGTCGGCCAGGGCACGGTCCAGCAGGTTGCGCACGCTCTCCCAGGTGTTCGCCGCGCCTTCGCCCACCACGACGCCTCGCCGACCGTCGACGAGGACGAAGTAGGGAGCGACGGGGACGCCGTAGTCATCCCACGCTTG
>JBFIHN010000233.1:0-6000 GCA_041601775.1 Acidimicrobiales bacterium | reverse complement strand
AGGAACGTGGCGACGGCGGAGATGTCGCCCCGCACGAACCGGAGCACACCGTTGGCGCTGGCGGTCCGTGGCGAGAGGGCGACGTCGATGCCCGCCTCGGAGAGGAGCGGCAGCAGCGAGAGGCGGTGGACGACCGCGATGGTCTCCTTCGCGCCCTCGAGCTTGGCGTAGAGGCAGGCCAGGATGTTCGCGTCGTCCTCGCCGGTGAGGGCGAGCACGGCATCGAAGGACCCGACGTCGTTCTCCTCGAGCAGGTCGGCGTCGGTGATCTCCCCCTGGAGCACGAGGGTGCCGGCGAGCCGGCCGGCGAGTTCCTCGGCGCGGTCGCGGTCACGTTCGACGATGACCACGTCGCTGCCCCGCTGGTCCAGCGTGGCCGCCACGATCTCGGCCGTCCGGCCGCCGCCGAGCAGCATGATCCGCCGAGGCGCCTTGCGAGCGAGCCCGATGATGCGCATCAGCTCGCGCCGAGCGCGCCGCTTGCACAGCACCCGGACGAGGTCGTCGGCCTCGAGCCGGACGTCACCGCGGGGGATGATCGTCTCGTCACCACGGGTGATGACGCCGAAGAGGAAATCCCACTCGGGCTCGTACTCAGCCGCGATCTCCATCAGCGATCGCCCGACGATCGGCGCGTCGGCGGCCAGGCGCGCACCGATGACCACGACCTCGCCGCCCGCCATCTCCGCCACTTCGGACGCACCGGGGTACTCGAGGAGCTCCAGGATCTCCTGGGCGGTCTCGTGGTCGGGGTCGATGATCAGGTCGACGCCCATCGCCTCGTGGAGCGCCGCCGACTTCCGCGACCGGAGATCGGCGTCCTCGAGGCGACACACCGTCCGGCCGATCCCGGCCTGCTTGCCCACCAGACAACAGACCAGGTTGACCTCGTCCTGGCTGGTCACCGCCACGATCATCTCTGCCCGGTCGATGCCGGCCTCACGCAGGATCTCGGGGTTCGTCCCCGAACCGAGCAGTGTCAACACGTCGAGCCGTTCTGACACGGCGCGCAGTCGTGCACGGTCGCGCTCGATGACCGCGACGTCGTGGCCCTCACGACTCAGGCGGTCGGCCACATAGGTACCGACCTCGCCCGCACCCACCACGATCACGTACACCGCGTCACCTGCACCCGGTCATCCTGCCTCATCTCCCCAGCGCATCGGCACATCCAGCTCCAGACACCAGCGACCGCACCGGTCGCGCCCCTCGGTCGCCGCCGGAGCGTCGGGCAGAAATTGACATTTCGGTCGGACGAAACCTACGTTCCCGCAGCCCGCAAGAGCACTCCCCTGTCATGGAACCATCACCTCCCATCTCCAAGTCAGAGCGCGAGCTCCTCAAGGCGATCTATCGACTGTCCCAGGGCGCCCGTTCGTCCGTGGCCGCCGAGGCCCACACCGGTGACATCGCCGAGCGACTCGGGCTCTCACCGTCGACGGTCACCACTGCGATCAAGCGCCTCGCCGATCGCGACCTCGTCGACCACAAGCCCTACAAGGGCGTCGAACTCACCGAGAACGGCAGTCGGATCGCCGTGGCCACCATCCGGCGGCACCGGATCGTCGAGCGGTTCCTCGCCGACATGTTGGGTTATCCCTGGAACGAGGCCGACCGCCTCGCGGCCAGCTTCGAACACGAACTCCCCCAGGAGGTCGAGGACCGGCTCTTCGTGGCCCTCGACCGTCCGTCGACGTGCCCACACGGGTTCCCGATCCCCGAGCCCGAGGTCGGCGAGATCCCGTCGCTCCCACCCCTCTACTCCCTCGAGCCCGGCGACGTCGCCGTGGTGGCGGTCCCCGGGTCGACCGACCCGGCCGTGATCGCGTTCTTGGACCAGCTCGGCCTCCGCCCCGGTGGCCGCGTCGAGGTCCGGGAGAAGCACCCCTTCGACGGTCCGCTCGTGCTCACGGTGGACAGCCCCGAAGGCGACATCGTCCGCACGTTGGGCGCGACGGTCGCCAACCAGGTGTTCGTGCAGCGCGAAGCTGCAGTCCGCCCATGACCCCTCTCAACCCCTAATCAGCCACGAACAGGAGATTCCACCGTGGAAGCCATCCCCTACCTCGCCTTGGTGAGCGCACTGGCCGGTCTCGGCCTTGCTGCGTTCTACTTCGGCGCGGTCAAGAAAGAAGATCCGGGCACGCCCCGCATGGTCGAGCTGATGGAGGAGATCGCCACCGGCGCTCGTGCCTTCATCAAGCAGGAGTACACCTATGTCGCGGCGTTCGTCGCGGTCATGGCCGTGCTCGTCGCCGTGCTCGTGACGCCGCTCGGTGCCCTCACCTACATCTTCGGCGCCGGCCTGTCGGCTCTCGCCGGCTATGTCGGCATGACGGTCGCCACCATGGCCAACGCCCGCACCACTGCCGCAGCGCAGTCGGGCGGACCGGCCAAGGCACTGCCGCTCGCGTTCCGCGGCGGCGCCGTGATGGGCTTCTCGGTCGCCGGCCTCGCGCTGGCCGGTCTCGCCCTCGTCTACATCGTCTTCATCCAGATCGGTGAGGTCGACGAAGGCTTCGAGATCCTCACCGCCTTCGGGCTCGGTGCGAGCTCGATCGCCCTCTTCTCCCGTGTCGGTGGCGGCATCTACACCAAGGCCGCCGACGTCGGCGCCGACCTCGTCGGCAAGGTCGAGGCAGGCATCCCCGAGGACGACCCCCGCAACCCGGCCACCATCGCCGACAACGTCGGCGACAACGTCGGCGACGTCGCCGGCATGGGCGCCGACCTGTTCGAGTCGTACGGCGGCTCGATCGTCGCCCCGATCGCCCTCGTGGCCTTCACCGCCTTCGCGGCGACCGGCACCGAGGACACCGCTGCCCTGCTGGCGCAGGACAGCGTCCTCAAGCTGCTGCTCTTCCCGTTCGCGGTCGCGCTCGTCGGCATGGTCGCCTCGATCATCGGCTCCTTCTTCGTGAAGGCCGGCGACTCGACCGACATCCACGCCCTCTCCAAGGCGCTCCACATGGGCACGAACGTGGCCATGGGCATCACCATCGTCGGCGTCATCGCCCTCGGCTTCGGCTTGTTCGGTGGCGACGACTTCGACGCCGCATGGGGCCTCCCCGTGTCCGTGGTCGGCGGTCTCCTCGTCGGCTTCGCCATCGGCAAGGTCGCCGAGATCTGGACCTCCGACCAGTTCGGCCCGGTCAAGAAGATCGCCGACTCGACCGAGACCGGTCCCGCCACCACGATCCTCAGCGGCATCTCCGCCGGCATGATCTCGGTCGGCGCCTCCGTCGTCCTCATCGGCATCGGTGTCCTCGTCGCCTACTGGGGCGGCATCCAGACCCTCGGTGACGCCACCGACTTCGGTGGCATCTACGGCATCGCCGTGGCCGCCATCGGCATGCTGGCCACCACCGGCGTCGTCGTCTCCGTCGACGCCTACGGCCCGATCGCCGACAACGCCGGCGGCATCGCCGAGATGGCCGGGCTCCCCCCGGAGGTCCGCGAGGTCACCGACGCGCTCGACAGCCTCGGCAACACCACGGCGGCGATCGCCAAGGGCTTCGCCGTCGGCTCGGCCGCACTCACGGCGCTCGCGCTGTTCAAGACCTTCGAGGTCGCACTGGTCCAGGCCGGTGGCGCCGACTTCGAGGGTCTCAACCTCAACGTCGGCTCGGTCGACGTGTTCATCGGCCTCTTCCTCGGTGCCATGTTGCCGTTCGTCTTCGCGGCGCTCACGATCGACGCCGTCGGTCGTGCCGCCAACGAGATGATCGAAGAGGTCCGCCGCCAGTTCCGCGAGATCCCCGGCCTGCGTGAGGGCAAGGAGGGCGTCAAGCCCGACTCCGCCACGTGCGTCGCCATCTCGACGAAGGCCTCCCTCAAGGAGATGATCATCCCCGGCGGCCTCGCAGTCGTCGTGCCCCTGGTCATCGGCTTCATCGACGTCGACACCCTCGGCGGCTTCCTCGCTGGCGCACTCGTCACCGGCTTCTGCCTGGCCATCTTCATGGCCAACTCGGGCGGCGCCTGGGACAACGCCAAGAAGTACATCGAGGCCGGCGCCCACGGCGGCAAGGGCAGCGATGCCCACAAGGCCGCCGTCGTCGGCGACACGGTCGGCGACCCGTTCAAGGACACGTCCGGTCCGGCCATGAACATCCTGCTCAAGGTCATGACCATCGTGAGCCTCGTGTTCGCCTCCGCCTTCGTGTGAAGCCGGGCACGTCGACCTGACCGGTCGACGGCAACACCAGCCATTCCGGTTCTGGGTGTCCTTTTCGTCGCTGGAGCGACGGAAAGGGCACCCAGAAGCCGTTTTGGGGGTGGACCGGTGGGTTACGGTCCGTCGGCGTGGACATCGACGTCGTCTTGACCTTCGGCCCGCCAGACGTGCGAGCGCTCGTGGCCGAACTGCACGAGGCCGGTGTCGACGGGGTGGCGACCGTCGAGGGGCCCCACGACGTCTTCGTCCCCCTCGTGCAGGCCGCCGCGGTCGGCGACCTCGACATCGCCACCTATGTGGCCATCGCGTTCCCACGGTCCCCCGTGCATCTGGCCCACACGGCGTGGGACCTGCAGTCGCTCTCGGGCGGACGCTTCCGCCTCGGGCTGGGCACCCAGGTCCGCGCCCACGTCGAGCGGCGCTACGGCGCCGCCTTCGAGCATCCGGTCGAGCGCATGTCCGAGTGGGTGCAGGCCGTCCGCGCCGTGTTCGAGCGGTGGCAGCACGGCACCCGCCTCGACTTCGAGGGCGACTTCACGAGCCACACCATGATGCCGCCGTTGTTGGCCCCGCAGCCGCTCGAGTGCGGGCCACCACCGATCCTGGTCGGGGCGCTCGGCCCGCGCATGGTCGAGATGACCACCGCGGTGGCCGACGGCATCGTGCTCCATCCGATGACCTCGGCCGGCTTCCTCCGGACCATGGTCGACGAGCGGATCGCTCCGGGCCTCGACGCTGCGGGACGGAACCGTGCCGACTTCGAGATCGTCGGCGGCGCGCTGGTCGGGATCCACGGCGACGACGATGCCGACGCAGTCCGCAACGGCCTCCGGTCCATGGTCGCGTTCTACGGTTCGACCCCGGCGTACCGTCCGATCCTCGACGACATCGGTGTCGGCGAGCTCCAGCCACGGTTGCAGCAGATGACCCGTGCGGGCGAGTGGCATCGACTGGTCGACCTGGTCGACGACGATCTCGTCGACCAGTTGACCGTGTGCGGGAGCCCCGACCAGGTGGCGCGCACCCTGCGCGAGCGCTACGTGGGCGTCGTCGATCGACTGTCGCTCACGTTCGTACAGGAACTCCCCGTCGACGCCATCGCTCCGGTCGTCGCCGACCTGCACACCGCCTGACCACACCGTTCGCCCGCACCAGTCGGGGCACGGTGCGGGCGCGGGCCGCGGACGGCAGACTTGTCCCATGGCTGACACCGACGAGACCACGTTCGACATGCCCAGCGAGGAGGAGCTCAAGGCCCGCCTCACCCCCGAGCAGTTCGACGTCACCCAGAACGCAGGTACCGAGCGGGCCTTCACCGGCACCTACTGGGACACCAAGACCCCGGGCACCTACCGATGCATCGTCTGCAACCTCGACCTGTTCGAGTCCGACACGAAGTACGACAGCGGGTCCGGCTGGCCGTCGTTCTACCGACCCATCGCCGACGACCGGGTCACCACCAAGACCGACCGGACGATGGGAATGGTCCGGACCGAGGCCAACTGTGCCCGCTGCGGCGCCCATCTCGGCCATGTCTTCCCCGATGGACCCGCTCCGACCGGCGAACGCTTCTGCATGAACTCCGCGTCGCTCGACCTCGAGGCGACCGACGACGCCGTTTGAGCCGGCACCGCAGCCCATGACGTGACGGGGGAACGGGTGTTCGATACCGTGTGAACGGATGTTCGACACCCGTACCACCGGCACCCGTACCACCGGCACCGGCCTGCCGGACCTGACCGAAGAACAGCGGCGGGCGGTCGAGCACCCCGCCGGGCACCTGCTGATCGTCGCCGGCGCCGGGACCGGCAAGACCACCACGT
>JBFIHN010000232.1:0-6044 GCA_041601775.1 Acidimicrobiales bacterium | reverse complement strand
CGGATGGGCAACCGCGAGACGCCCTCGATCCTCAACCTGCTCGTGATCGAGGACCTGGCGATGGCGGTGTACCTGCCGGTGGTCGCCGCGCTCATCGCCGGACAGGACGCGGCCACCACCGTGCTCACCGTGGTCGGCGCGGTCGTGACCGTGGTGGTCATCCTCAGCCTCGCCGTCCGCTACGGCGACCGCCTCAGCGCCATGCTCTCCGGTGGCAGCGACGAGTCGCTGCTGCTCACGGTGTTCGGCCTCACGCTGCTCGTGGGCGGACTGGCAGAGCAGGTGCAGGTGTCGAGCGCCATCGGTGCATTCCTGGTGGGCCTCGCGCTCAGCGGCCAGGTGCGCGACCGGGCGGAGGGCCTCATCGGGCCGCTCCGTGATCTCTTCGCCGCGACGTTCTTCCTCTTCTTCTCGTTCCAGATCGAGCCGTCGACCGTGGCCGACGCACTCCTACCGGCCCTCGGTCTGCTGGTCGTGACGGTCCTGACCAAGGTCGTGTCCGGACACGTGGCGGCCGGTCGCGCCGGGATCGGCCCCGCGGGTCGCATGCGAGCGAGCACCGCGTTGATCGCGCGCGGCGAGTTCTCCATCGTCATCGCGTCGCTGGGTGCGGGCCTGGCCGACGGAGACGATCTCGGTGGTCTGGCTGCCGCCTACGTCCTGCTCACCGCGCTCGTCGGTCCGCTCGCGGCCAAGTACTCCGACGCGCTCCCTCGCCCACCGAGACGCCGTGGAGTCCTAACGTCCGCAAAGTGACCTCCACCGCACCCCAGTTCCCGGAACTCGGCTTCTATGCACTGGCCGGCCAGCCCGAATCGTCACGCGACATCGTCGGCGAGGTGATCGACGGCGAGGCCATGGGGCTCGGCACCGCGTTCGTCTCCGAGCGCTACAAGCACAAGGAAGCGGCGACGTTGTGTGGCGCCGCCGGCGCGGTGACCGAGTCGATCCGCATCCAGACCGCGGCCACCAACCACAACACCCGCCACCCCATGGTCACCGCGGGGTTCGCCTCGACCATGCAGAGCCTGACCGGTGGGCGCTTCGTGCTCGGGATCGGTCGAGGCATCACGCCCATGCAGGATGCCTTCGGCATCGACCGCATCACCACGGCCCAGATGGAGGACTTCGCCGGCATCATGCGGCGGCTCTTCCGGGGTGAGGTCGTGTTCGGCCACGACGGACCGGCCGGCAAGTACCCGATCCTGCACCTCGACTCGACGCTCGACGAACACCTCCCGATGGGTCTGGTGGCCTTCGGACCCAACACCCTGGAGTTGGCCGGGCGATGCTTCGACGAGGTCGTCCTGCACACGTTCTTCACCGACGAGACGACGGCTCGCTGCGTCGAGACCGTCAAGACCGCAGCGGAGAAGGCCGGGCGAGACCCCGCCCTGGTCAAGGTGTGGTCGTGCTTCGCCACGATCGGCGACCACATCGCCGAGGACCGCAGGCTCATGAAGACCGTCGGTCGCCTGGCGACGTATCTCCAGGGCTACGGCGACCTCCTGGTGCGGACCAACGGATGGGACCCAGCGGTCCTCGAGCGATTCCGCGCCGACGAGGTGGTGCAGTCGTCGCCGGCGCTGGACGCCTCGGCCACCACCGAGCAGCTCGAGCACGTGGCCACCCTGCTCCCCGACGAGTGGCTCGCGCCCAGCGCGGCCGGGTCTCCGGCGCAGTGCGTTGCCGCCGTCCGCAACCAACTCGGCCTCGGCTGCGACGGCGTGATCCTCCACGGGGCGTCGCCGTCCGAGCTGGCCCCGATCGTCGAGGAGTACGCCCGGTGACCCTCGCCCGTCAGGGCGAAGCGACCGAACGAGCCCCGACCCCCTGATCCCGCCGGCATCTGGAAACGCTCGTTGACAAATCGCTCCCCGCCCGCGAGGGTGTCGACCGACGCACTGTGGCAAATGTCACGGTTCGTGGAGTTTGTGAGGTTCGTGGGCAAGCGCTTGGGGGAGCGGGATGGGAAACGGCATCGGGGTGTGGACGCGGTCGAAGGTGACGGCCGCGCTGACGGTGGCGTTGGTCGTCGTCGCCGGGTCGGCTCCCACGCCCTCCGACGCCCAGGAGATCTCCGGCGTCGGGAACGGCATGGCCAAGGCGACGGCCATCGTGGCCAAGGTCGCCCCGGGCGTCGGGGCGCTCGAGTTGGGCATCACGTCCGGGATCGCCGTTGCCGAGACCACCAACGCCCTGGCCCAAGCCCAGAGCCAGGCTGCCGACCTCGGCCTGATCGGCACCACGCTCACGTCCGAGGGCTGCGGCGACGCGGCGCTCGGGGCCGACGATCTCCCGCAGCCACTCCGGGTCGACAACCGCGACGGTGACGCCTCCGCCGCGCGTGACGAAGTGGAACTCGACGGTTCGGTGATCGGCGGCGGACGCCTGGCGGCGGCCGCCACGACCACGCCGGGGTCGTCGGCGTCGGTGTCCGGTCTCGGCTTCACGATCGATCCGCTGCTGCGCTTCTCCGGCGGACGGGCCGACGCAACGACCGACGTCATCCCGGGTCGCGGACGCCAGGCGCTCGCCGTCGTCGAGTCGTCGCTCGACATCGCCGGTCTGGTACGCCTCGAGGGGATGCGGTGGTCGGCGCTGCACCGCACGGGCGAGGATCGCCTCGTCGAAGGCGCGTTCGAGATCGGTGCCGCGGAGATCGGCGGCCTGCCCTTCCCCGGGGAGGAGCTCGGGCCGGTCGAGGATGCGGCCAACCTGCTCCTCGCGTTGTCTGGCATCTCGATCGACTTCCCCGCGGTCGAGTACTACGACGAACCGACGGATCTCGTGCGGGTGACGCCACTGCGGATCGAGCTCCGCGACTCCCCCGCCGGTGGGCTGATCCTCGGTCCCGTCCTCAACGCCTCCCGAGCCCAGCGGGAACAGCTCTTCGACGAGCTGACCGCGTCGATCTGTGAAGCCGCTGGCGTGCTCCTCGTCGGCGACATCGCGGTCTCCGTCGTCTCCGGCACCGGCTTCCTCGTCTTCGAGATCGGTGGGGTGGAGGCGATCAGCGGCGAGTTCTTCGTGGGTGAAGCCATCGGCCTCCCGTCGGCATCGGGACCGACCGAGCCGCTCCCGACGCAGCCGACGTCCGGCGTCGCATCGGCTGCCGGCGGTCGCGATGCCCCCGGCGCCGTCGTCCCATCGCCCGTGGGAGAGCAGGCGGCCGACGTGTCGCTCAGGCCGGCGGCCGGGGTCGGACCGCTCGAGCGGGTGTGCGAGTCGGTCCATCCCTTCGACTGGCCGTCGTGCTCGCAGGGCGCGGCACCCATGGCCGGGCTCATCGGGCTCATGGCCACGGGCGCGATGTTCGGCCTCGACCTCCGTCGACAACGAGTCGGCCGAGGCGGGGTCACCGGGTCCACGGAGGTGCCGACGTGACGATCGAACTCCCGACCGAGGCCGCCCGCGTCGGCCGCCCGTACCTCCCGGTGGCGGTCGCCGCTCTCGTGTTCTTGGTCATGGCATCCGTCGTGTCGCCGATCCCCCGCGACGAGCAGTCGATCGCGGCACCCATCGAGGTGCCGCTCGACGTGATCGGCGACCCGAACCCCGCAGGGGCCACACCCGACGGGTCGGAGGGTCCCGGCACCGACGACGGCACGAACGATCCGGGATCCCAGGGCCAGCACGCGGGCCCGGCCACGTCGTCTCCGGGCCAGTCGTCGGGCGGCGCGGGCGGGGTCCAACGATGCACGGACCGCGAGCCGCAGGTACCGGGGGATCCGTACTCGCCGCCGTGCCTCACCTTCCAGGGCGACAACGGTGGGGCGACCCACCGCGGGGTGACCGCCGACGAGATCGTCGTGTCCATCCGGACGCTCGAGGGCCCGTCGGCAGCGGAGATCTTCTCCGACCTCTCCGGCGAGTCGGTCGCCTCGTCGGAGGAGTCCGTCGAGGACACGCTGCTGGCGCTCGGCGAGTACTTCTCGAGCCGGTACCAGTTCTACGGTCGCTCGCTGCGATTCGAGGTCTTCCGGGGCGAGGGCAGCGGCGCATCCGAGTTGCTCGGGGGCGGCAAGGAGAAGGCGCTCTCCGACGCCGTCCGCGCGTCGGAGACCGGAGCGTTCGCCGACCTGACCGGCATCACCATCCCGTATGCCGACGCCCTGACCCGCCAGGGGATCGTCAACTTCGGGGCGCCGTACCCGTCGCGCAAGTGGTTCGAGGAGCGGGCACCGTATGCGTGGAGCCTCTTCCCGGACGGCACCGTCGTGACCGAGGCAGCGGTGGCCGACATCGTGGCGCGCCTCCGCGGCCAGGACACGGCCGAGTACGCCGGGCCGAGCCTCCGCGGCCAGCAGCGGGTGTATGGCATCGTCGCTCCGGAGAACGCCGAATACCAGGAGTCGGTGAACCGGTACATCCAGTTGGTCGAGGAAGCCGGGATCGACATCGCGATCAACAACAAGTACAAGCTCGACATCTCGTCGATGCCCAACCAGGCGTCGAACATCGTCGCTCAGCTGAAGGATGCCGGGGTCACCACGGTGATCTGCGCCTGCGACCCGGTGATGTTGGCGTTGGGCATGACCCCGAAGGCCAACGAACAGGGCTACGAGCCGGAGTGGCTCACCGGCGGCCTGGCGTTCGTCGAGCAGGACATCGTGTCCCAGCTCATCGACTCCGAGCAGTGGTCACGGGCCTTCGGGCTCGCGTTCAACGCCGAGTCCGAGCCGCTCGGGGCCTCGTTCCCGTACCGGGCCTACAAGTCGGTCCGTCCCGGTGACGAGCCCGCGTTCGGCGTCGAGGAGATCTACTACCAGATGCTGATCCTCGCGATCGGCATCCAGATGGCCGGGCCCGACCTGACGCCCGAGACCTATCAGGCCGGCATGTTCAGCTATCCCGGCGGTCAGGGTCCGCGCGGGCACTGGAGCTTCGGCCCCGGTGACTTCACCCCGACCGACGACTTCCGAGAGATCTGGTGGGACCCGAACAAGATCTCGCCGCAGAACAACAAGCCGGGCGCGTGGGTGCAGCTCGGTGGCGGTGCCCGCTACTTCCCGACCGACGTGCCCGCCGGGCGAGCCCCCTACTTCGAATGAGGCCGTGGTGACGACGACCCAGGACCCTGCGGCCCCCGACCGATCGGCCGAGGCCGTGCTCGACCGCCTGCGCCGGGTCGAGACGACCCGCCCGCTGCTGTGGGGCGTCGGCCCGCTGGTGCTCGCCGTCGCACTCGTGCTGGTGATGATGGCGCTCGCCCCGTCGGTCGCACCCGAGCGGATCATCGAGCGGCCGGTCGGCGAGTCGACGGAGGTCGAGCGATGACGGCATTCGCCTCGTTCCGCGCTCGGGCCGAGGCCGACCGCACGACGCAGGTCGTGGCCGGTCTGTGCCTGGCCTACACGACCCTCTACTGGGTGCCCGGGTCGCCGTTGCCCGAGGTGATGCCGTGGGGGGTGATCACCCAGGGGGTGATCTTCGGGACGTCGTACGCGTTGGTGGCGATGGGCCTGATCCTCGTCTACCGGACGACGCGCATCGTGAACTTCGCCTACGGCGCCATGGGCGCGATGCCGGGCTCGCTCTCGGTCGGACTGTTCGTGGCCAAGGGGTGGAACTACTGGCTCGCCATCGCGGTCGGCGTCGGTGTCGGCATCGCCAGCGGTGCCGCCGTCGACGTCTTGGTGATCCGTCGCTTCGCCCGTTCGTCCCGCCTGGTCCTGACGGTCGCGTCGATCGGTCTGGCGCAGGTCCTCGGCGCCATCGGATTGATCATCGGCGTTGCGCTCGGCACCGACGCGCTGATCGGCAACATCGAGACACCGCTCAGCGGGAGTTGGTTCGTCCGTCCGTATCCGGTCCGCGGTGACCACGTGCTGATGTTGGCCACCGCCCCTGCGGTGCTCGTCGCGCTCGGATGGTTCCTGTTGCGCACCGACGTCGGCCGCGCCGTGCGGGCCGCGGCGGAGAACGAGGACCGGGCGCTGCTCCTCGGTGTCCCCGTGCGGCGCCTCCAGACACTGGTGTGGGCCATCGCCGGCGGCCTGTCGACCATCACGTTCATCACCAAGGCGCCCTTCACCGGTGTG
>JBFIHN010000231.1:0-6054 GCA_041601775.1 Acidimicrobiales bacterium | reverse complement strand
TCAACACGTCGTCGTCGGTCCACATCGAGGCGCCCTTCGGCGGCGTCAAGCAGTCGGGGATGGGACGCGACCAGGGTCTCGCCGCCCTCGACCACTACGCCGAACTGAAGACCGTCTTCATCGCCAACGACTGACCACCCAGAACCGACAACACCTCCTCCTGGTGCAAAACCTGGTTCTGGGTGCAAAGCCTGGTTCTGGGTGCAAGACCTGGTTCTGGGTGCAAGAAGTGGACGTGAGGTGGCAGTTCGCGCACCCAGAAGCTTCGAGAACGGGAGAGGGGGGGATTGCGGACGGGATCTGTCCGCAAGGTGCGCGACAGTGGCAGCGTGAACGACCCGACGGCCCGCACGCTGCGGCTGCTCTCGCTGCTCCAGACCCACAAGTTCTGGCCCGGGGGCGAGCTGTCCGAACGGCTCGAGGTCAGCGCCCGCACCCTGCGGCGCGACATCGACCGTCTGCGCGAACTGGGGTATGCGGTCGAGGCGACGCCCGGCGTCGCCGGCGGCTATCGCCTCGCCGCCGGCCCGCACATGCCGCCGCTCGTCCTCGACGACGACGAGGCGATCGCCCTGGCGGTCGGACTGCGCGCCGCCGCCGGCGCGGCCATCGCCGGCATCGAGGACACCGCCCTCCAGGCGCTGGCCAAGCTCGAGACGGTGCTGCCCGACCGGCTCCGCCGGCGCGTGAACGCGCTGCACACCAACACCGCGGTGCTGCGATGGTCGTCGGCCGAGGCCCTGGTGGACCCGGAGGCGTTGGGGACACTGGCCCAGGCCTGTCGCGATCGGGAAGAGGCACGGTTCGACTACGTGCGCAAGGACGGCGAGGCGTCGGCGCGCCTGGTGCAGCCCCACCAACTCGTGTCGGTCGGTCGACGGTGGTATCTGGTCGCCTTCGACGTGCGGCGTGACGACTGGCGCACGTTCCGGGTCGACCGGATGGAGACGCCACGGCTCGCCGGTGTCCGGTTCGACGCCCGGGCGCTCCCCGATGGCCTCGATGCCGCGACGTTCGTCGGCCGGTCGATCCGCCAGAGTCCCATGGCGCACGAAGCCGACGTGACCATCGCCGGTGATCCCGACGCGGTGGCCGACGTCGTCCGCTGGCTCGACACCGAGGTCGTGAATCTGGGTGACGGGCGGTGTCGAGTCCATCTACGGTCGGACTCCCTCGGCTGGCTGCTCACGCAGGTGACCACGCTGGCCACACACTTCGACGTCTCGGTCGACGGCCGCGACGACCTGGCAGCGCTCGTGCAGACCACGGCCGCACGCCTCGCCAAATCCTGAACACAAATCCTGATCACTCGACCGATTGCGGCCAGGATCCGGCCGCAACCATTCCTACCGTGCGACTCGGTGGCACCGGGCCGATGAGTTCCGGGTGCCCGCCACGTCCTCACTGCACGCCACGCTTTTCCGACGAATTCCCTGGAGCATCGAATGCCTGCACCCATCGCCATCCGAGCCACCGGCCTCACGAAGCGGTACGGCGACGTCACCGCCCTCGACGGGCTCGACCTCACCGTCCCCGAGGGCTCGGTCCTGGGGCTGCTCGGCCCCAACGGCGCCGGTAAGACCACGGCGGTGTCGATCCTCACGACCCTGCTCGAGGCCGACGACGGCACGGCGACGATCGCCGGCGCCGACCTGCGTACCGAACCCCAACTCGTGCGGGAGCGCATCGGGTTGTCGGGGCAGTACGCCGCCGTCGACGAGGTCCTCACCGGGTACGAGAACCTCGACATGATCGGTCGGTTGTACCGACTCGGCAAGAAGCGATCCCGTGCCCGGGCCCGTGAGCTGCTCGAGCGATTCGACCTGGTCGACGCCGGCGACCGTCCGGTCAAGACCTATTCCGGTGGCATGCGTCGACGCCTCGACCTGGCGGGAGCCCTCGTGGCCGAACCGCCGGTCCTCTTCCTCGACGAGCCGACCACCGGCCTCGATCCCCGCAGCCGCATCGAGCTGTGGGGCGTCATCCGCGAGCTCGTCCAGCGTGGCGCCACGCTCCTGCTCACCACCCAGTACCTCGAGGAGGCCGACCAGCTGGCCGACGAGATCCTGGTCATCGACCACGGGCGCGAGCTGGCCCGTGGGACCTCCGACCAGCTCAAGACGCAGCTCGGCGGCGAGCGGATCGAGGTGACGGTCGCGACCCCGGGGGTGATCGACGCCGCCCGGCAGGTGCTCGGCGGTGTCGGGATGGGTGACGTCGACGTGAACGTCGCCACCCGGACCCTCCAGGTCCCGATCGACGGCGGCGTCGCCACCCTCGCCACCGCCGTCCGGGTGTTCGAGGAACGAGCGATCGCCGTGACCGACATCGGGCTTCGTCGCCCGACCCTCGACGACGTGTTCCTCACCCTCACCGGGCACCGGACCGACGACGACGAGCGAACGTCGTCGCCCGAGCTCGAGGAGGTGGGGGCATGACCGCCGTCTCGCTCGTCTTCGCCGACGCCGCCGTCGTCGCCAAGCGCAACGTCATCAAGATCACCCGGGTGCCCGAGGTGCTGGTCTTCGTCCTGCTCTCGCCGATCATGTTCGTGCTGATGTTCAGCTACGTGTTCGGCGGTTCGATCGACATCCCGGGCAGCAGCTACCGCGAGTTCCTGATGGCGGGGATCTTCGCCCAGACCGTGATGTTCGGTGCCACGTTCACGGGTGCCGGGATCGCCGAGGACATGCAGAAGGGGATCATCGACCGGTTCAAGTCGCTGCCCATGTCCCGCTCGGCGGTGCTGGCCGGACGAACCGCGTCGGACGTGATCTACAACCTGCTCTCCCTGATCATCATGGTGATCACCGGGTTGCTGGTGGGGTGGCGCATCCGGGGATCGATCCTCGAGTCGGTCGCCGCGCTCGTCCTGCTCCTGCTCTTCGCCTACGCGATCTCGTGGGTGATGGCGCTCGTCGCGCTCTACGTGCCCAGCCCCGAGGTGATCAACAACGCGTCGTTCATGGTCATCTTCCCGATGAGCTTCGTGGCCAACACCTTCGTCACCTCCGACAGCCTCCCGGGCCCGCTGCAGACCTTCGCCGAGTGGAACCCCGTCTCGACGGTGACCCAGGCCTCCCGTGAACTCTTCGGCAACATCCCGGAGGGAACACCGGAGCCGACGGCGTGGCCGCTCCAGCACCCGGTCGTCTACACCCTGGCCTGGGTGATCATCATCGTCGGCGTGTTCGCGCCGCTGTCGGTGAATCGCTACCAGAAGGCGTCGACCAAGTAGAGGAGGAGTTGGTGGAGACGGGGTCGTCGCGGCCACGATGAACCCGTGTCCCTCCCCGTCGACGAAGCCGCGCGGCGCCGCACGTTCGCCATCATCAGCCATCCCGACGCCGGCAAGACGACGCTGACCGAGAAGTTCCTGCTCTACGGCGGAGCGGTGCAGGACGCGGGCCAGGTCAAGGCTCGGGGCGAGCGGCGGCGGGTGCGGTCCGACTGGATGGAGATGGAGCAACAGCGCGGCATCTCGATCACCTCGACCGTGCTCCAGTTCCCCTACCGCGACACGGTGCTCAACCTGCTCGACACCCCGGGTCACCGCGACTTCTCCGAGGACACCTACCGGGTGCTGGCGGCGGCCGACGCCGCGATCATGGTCCTCGACGCCAGCTCGGGCATCGAGCCCCAGACGCTCAAGCTCTTCGAGGTCTGCCGTGAGCGACGCATCCCGCTGCTGACGTTCATCAACAAGTGGGATCGGCCCGGCAAGGAGGCACTCGAGCTCACGGACGAGATCGAGAAGACCCTCGACCTCGCGGCGATGCCGGTCACCTGGCCCGTCGGCATCGCCGGCGACTTCCGCGGTCTGCTCGACCGCCGTTCCGGCGACTACATCCGTTTCAGTCGGTCGGCCCACGGCGCGACCGAGGCCGGCGAGGAGATCCTCGGAGCCGCCGAGGCGGAGGAGCGCGACGGCGACAGCTACGTCAACGCGATCGAGGAGATCGAGTTGCTCGAGGCGTCGGGCTCCGACCTCGACCGCGACTTCTTCCTGTCGGCCGATGCGACCCCGGTCTTCTTCGGCTCTGCCCTCACCAACTACGGCGTGCGGCTGCTGCTCGACGCAGTGGTCGACCTCGCGCCGTCGCCGCGTCCGCGCCCCGACGTCGCCGGCGTCGACCGCCAGCTCGACGACCCCTTCTCCGGCTTCGTGTTCAAGGTCCAGGCCAACATGGACAAGAGCCACCGAGACCGCATCGCCTTCGTGCGGGTGTGCTCGGGCGAGTTCGAGCGTGGGATGGTCGTGACCCACGACCGCAGCGGCAAACCCTTCTCCACCAAGTACGCCCACTCGGTCTTCGGCGCGGAGCGCGAAACGCTGGAGCAGGCGTACCCCGGCGACGTGGTCGGCCTGGTCAACGCCACCGAGGTGCGTGTGGGCGACACGTTGTGGCTCGACGCCCCCGTCACGTTCCCTGGCATCCCGGCGTTCGCCCCGGAGCTCTTCGCCGTCGCCCGCCCCAAGGACGTCGGTCGGTTCAAGCAGTTCCGCAAGGGCATCGCGCAGCTCGACGAGGAAGGCGTGGTCCAGGTCCTGCGCGACCGCGACCTCGGCGACCAGGAACCCATGCTCGCCGCGGTCGGTCAGATGCAGTTCGAGGTCGCCGCCGCTCGCCTCGCGGACGAGTTCGGTTCGGCTGCCGAACTGTCGATGACGCGGTACTCCATCGCCCGGCGGACCGACGAGGAGACGATGCAGCACCTCAAGGGGATGACCGGCGTCCGGGTCCTCGAGCGATCCGACGGCGCCCTCCTCGCCCTGTTCGAGTCCACGTACTGGTTGCAGCGGATCGAGTCCGACCACCCCGACTGGACGCTCGACGCCCTGGTCGCCGAAGGGCTTGCCGGTTGACCCGACGGACCAGTCGGTAGCCTCCGAGGATGCCCGGGATGCCTGCGCCGGGAGCCGAGTGGGCCGGCTTCCGCATCGAAGACCGCATCGGGGCCGGCGGGTTCGGCCACGTGTTCTCGGCCTGGGACCTCGGTGCCGATCGTCCGGTGGTCCTCAAGGTCGTTCCGCCCGGCGCCGAGCCGGCAGCGACGGAGCGGTTCCTGCGCGAGTCGCGGCTCGCGGCCGAGCTCACCCATCCCCGGATCGTGCCCATCCACCGTGTCGCCGAACTCGACGGCATGGCGTATCTGGTCATGGGTCGGGTCGACGGTGGTGATCTCGCGCAGGAGATCCACGCCGCACCGCTGACCCTCGACCGCACCCGGTCGGTCATCGGGCAGATCGGTGGCGCCCTCGACCGCGCCCACCGTGCCGGACTGGTCCACCGTGGCGTCGAACCGGCCAGCGTGCTGTGCGCCGAGGGCGACGACGTCTACCTCACGGGATTCGGTGCGCCCGAGGCATCGGTGCACGGCGCGTCACCCGAGTTGATCCGAGGGGAGACGCTCACCCCGGCCAGCGACGTCTACTCCCTCGGCTGCACGGTGTTCGAGTGCCTCACGGGGCGGGTCCCGTTCCCGGCCGAGACACCGGAGCAGGTGGCGTCGCACCATCTCGACTCGGCCCCACCACGGGTCACGACGTTGCGACCCGACCTGCCGGCGGATCTCGACGAGATCGTGGCTCGAGCGATGGCCAAGGAACCCAGCGATCGCTACCCGTCGACGCGGCATCTCGCGGAAGCCGTGGCCCTCGTCCGATCCGCTCCCGCACCGACGTCGGCGGCAACGGCGCTCCTCGGGACGGTCGGACCGTCGGTCGACCCCTTCGAACCCACCGGGGCGATGGCCGCCGTCGCTTCCGATCCGGGTCTCGCCGGCAGCCGGTCGGTGTTCGCCGACGTGGCGCCGGTCCCGACCGCTCCGTCGAGTGGGCCATCGAATGGGCCGTCGAGCGCGTCGGTCCCGCGGCCGGGCCAGCGGGACGGAGCCGTGATCGACGGGGCCGCGTTCGGCATCTACGAGGAGGAGGACCGACGGTCGCGTCTGCCGGCGGTGATCGTCGGCCTGCTCGTCGTGGCGACGGTCGCCGTCGGTGTGTTGGTGTGGCGGGCGGTCAACACCGACGCCGCCCTCGGCAGCGGCGCC
>JBFIHN010000230.1:0-6065 GCA_041601775.1 Acidimicrobiales bacterium | reverse complement strand
GGCCCGACCAGTCTCGACGGGAAGGCGATCGTCGTCGCCGGCGCCGGGGGCGGCGGCATCGGCACCGCCACCTGCCGTGCACTCGCCGCGGCCGGCGCCTCCGTGGTCGCCCTCGACCTCACCGAACAGGGCCGCCAGATCGCACGAGCGGCACTCGACGACTCGCCTGGCGAGCACCTCGTCCTCCCCGCCGACGTGACCGACGAGACGTCGACCGGCGCGGCGATCGACACGGCCGGCGAACGGTTCGGGCCGATGCGCGGCGCCGTGAGCGTGGTCGGCGGCATGCGGGCCGAGCACTGGGCGCCGCTCGACGATCCCGATGCGGTGCGCATCCTCGACGACGTGGTCCGCTTCAACCTCGTCCCACCGCTGGTCGTCGGGCGGGCCGTCGCCGCCTCGGCGCGCGCCCACGGCGTGACCGCGAGCATCGTCCAGGTCGCCTCGGTCGGTGGGCTGTTGAGCATGCCCTTCGGTGCCGGCTACGGCGCGGCGAAGGCCGCGTTGGTCAACCTGACCCGCACCATGGCCATCGAGTGGGGACGGTCCGGCATCCGGGTCAACGCCGTCGCCCCGGGGAGCATCCGCGTCGACCGGATCGGTCGACCGCGCTTCGACGGCGACGCCACGGCGGACGCCGGGGCCGACACCCGTCCCGACGACGACGTCGACCCCGCGCGCGCCGCGGTCCCGCTGGGCCGCCGGGGCGAGGCGGACGAGATCGCGTCGGTCGCGTTGTTCCTCCTGTCGGACATGGCGTCGTACGTGAACGGCCACACGCTGGTGGTCGACGGCGGCTCGAGCATCGTGCCGCCCTACAACGACGCCGACGACCTCCCGGTCTTCGTCACCGACCCCGCACTCCGAGCCCGATTGGCCACCTCATGAGCTCCAGCACCCCCGGCCTCAAGTGCGCCGACCAGTTCGCGGCGCTGTCCTCCTCGGTTGCGGGGACCGCCCCGCCGTTCTCGTCGCTCCTCGTCGTCGAGCTCCCGCTGCCATGGCCCAAGGACATCGGCACCGATCCGCGGCTCGTCGACATCGCCGAGGTCTGCCAGGACACCGGGCATCGGCTGCAGACGGTCGTGCCTGCGATGACGGCGACGAAGCTCCGGGCTCTCCGCTTCACCCGGACCGCCACGGCGGTCACCGGGTTCGCCCGCGTCGAGCGGTCGTTCGAACCCCACGAACTCCAGACCGAGACGATCGCCCTGCTCCGGGAAGCGGGCAGCGACGACCGCGACCCGGCCGAGGTCAGCGACGTGCTCGTGTGCGCCCACGGCATCCGTGACCGGTGCTGTGGGAGCGCGGGCACCCGCCTGTTCCTCGGTGCCGAGGAATCGGCCCCGCCCGGCATCCATCTGTGGCGCACCAGCCACCTCGGTGGCCACCGGTTCGCCCCGACGGCGATGACGCTCCCCGACGGGCGGGCCTGGGCGTCGCTCGACAGCGCGACCCTCGTCGCCATCGCGACCCGCGCCGTCGACCCGAGCGCGGTCGCCCACCTCGACCGCGGCAGCTCGCTCTTCGCCGACCGCTGGCACCAGGTGGCCGACTCGGCCGTGCTGGCGCACCTCGACGACTGGTCGTGGACCCGCACCGACCGGACCATGACCACCCGTCCCGGCCCGCTCGACGGGACACGGGTCGTCGACGTCGCCGACGACGCCGACCGACGGTGGGTCGTGACGGTCGAGACGGTTCGCCGCCTCCCGATCCCGCTGTGTGGGAGCGAGCTGGCCGACGCCGTCAAGTTCGACGACGAACTCCGGGCGACCGAGGTCCATCGGCTCTTCTGAGCCGGCGGCGGGTCATCGACCCGGGGCGATCACCTCGTCGGCGAACCGCTGGATCTCGTCGAGGAGGCCCTGACGGCTCTCGGTGGGCAACGAGATCGACAACCAGGTGACCCCCGCGTCGTGCAGCTCGGGCAACGCCGCGCGCAGTCCGTCGAGGTCCGGGGCGCCGTCGGCGAACATCGAGAACTGGAACGGCACGAAGCAGATGTCGAGGGGCTCGGTCCGGCCGGCGTCGACGGCGAGTTCGGTCGCGAGGTCGATGCGACGACGCAGGTCGTCCATGTCGTTGATGTCGGCCGTACGCGTGTACTTGCTGGCCCCGGTCGGCTGGGGGAACGGGAGCCAGCCGTTGCCGAGTTCGGCGGCGCGGCGGATGGCGCGGGTGCTGTTGCCCCCGATCCAGATCGGCGGCCCACCGTGCTGGACCGGCGCCGGGAGCATCGTGTGCCCGCTGGCCTGCACCGACGCCCCCTCGAAGTCGACCGACTCGCCGGTCCACGCGGCACGCATGGCCGCGATGGTCTCGTCGAGCCGGTCGTTCCGGTCGGCGAAGCTGGCACCCAGGGCCGCGTACTCGTCCTCGAGGTAGCCGGCGGCCACACCGAGGATGACCCGGCCACCCGAGAGCGCGTCGACGCTGGCGACGCTCTTCGCGGCGAGGAACGCGTTGCGGTAGCCGGTGATCAAGACGTTGGTCTGCAGGTGGATCCGCTCGGTCGCCGCAGCCACATACGCCAACGCGACCAGCGGGTCGTAGGAGTGGTGCCCACCGCGACGGACCCACTCGTCGGGCGGGAAGGGGTGGTCGGTCACCGACACGGCGTCGAAGCCGACGGCCTCGGCCCGGCGGGCGACGGTGGCCAGGGCCTCGCCGGTGCAGAACTCGTCGAAGCGATGCGCCTGCTCGACCGGCAGGCCGAGGCTGTAGCGCATCGGGGTGGCCGCTGCGCTCACTTGCGACCGCCGACGCCGCGACCGGGTCGGCGGGGTCGGCGGGGTCGATCAACCGGGGGGATGTTCCCTGGTGACATCCCCCCGGGATCGCCGTCTGGGGGAGGTGACGGCGAGAGCTTGGTGTTCCGGATGGCCGACCGCGCGCACCACGGCATCGTCTGTCGCATCGTCGGCCCCCGTCCTGCATAGTGTAAGCAGTCGATTGATTCATCGAAGTATGCCATCCGACCGCCGATAAAGCAATCGATTGATTTTCCCTGCGTCTGCGAGCACAGTGACCGTGGACGACCGACCGCCGAGGAGCCCCCCATGAGCCTGGACCACAGCCGTACGACCCCCACCGAGGACGAGCTCCCGCGGATCATCTCCGTCGACGACCACATCCTCGAACCGCGCGATCTGTGGCAGAGCGAGCTCCCGGTCTCGTTGCGCGACCGGGGACCCCGCGTCGTGCGCGAGCGGGTGGAGCTCACCTTCGCCGGCGGCCACTACGGCTTCGAGCGCAACGCTCCCGACGGCCAGTGGTGCGACGTCTGGCTCTACGAGGACCTGGCGATGCCGACGGGCCGACTCCACGCGCCGGTGGGCCGCCCCCAGGACGAGGTCATCAACGTGCCGGCCATCTACGAGGACTTCCGACTCGGCGCCCACGACCAGACCGCGCGGCTTGCGGACATGGACGCCAACCACGTCGAGGCCGCGGTCAACTTCCCCAACACGTTCCCCCGCTTCTGCGGTCAGGGCTTCGCCGAGCGGGAGGACAAGGCCCTCGCCCTCGCCTGCCTCCAGATCTACAACGACTGGATGATCGACGTGTGGTCGGCCGGTGCCGGTCAGGGTCGGCTCATCCCGCTCACGCTCGTGCCGATGTGGGACGCACAGCTGGCAGCGGACGAGGTCCGGCGGTGCGCGGCCAAGGGCTCCTTCGCCATCGCGTTCTCCGAGAACCCGTCGCGGCTCGGGTTCGGGACCATGCACTCCGGCTTCTGGGATCCCCTGTGGCAGGCCTGCGACGAGACGGGAACGGTCGTCACCATGCACATCGGGTCGTCGTCGCAGATGCCGTCGACGTCACCCGACGCACCGTTGGCCGTGAGCATGGCCCTCAGCGCCCAGAACGCCGAGGGGTCGTTGTGCGACTGGTTGTTCTCGGGCACGCTCGACCGGTTCCCCGGCCTCAAGATCGTCTACGCCGAGAGTCAGATCGGCTGGATGCCCTACCTGCTCGAGCGTGCCGACATCGTGTGGCGCGACGGCGTGGGCGGGGTCGACCTCCCGAACCCGCCGAGCTCGTACGTGCCCGGCCGGGTCTTCGGCTGCATCTTCGACGACCAGCACGGGCTCAACTCCCGTGACGCCGTCGGGATGGGCTCGATCCTCTTCGAGACCGACTACCCGCACGCCGACGGCACGTGGCCGCACTCTCGGGCCGTGGCCCACCGGCTCTGCGAGAACGCCGGCATGAACGCCGACGAGGTCTACGCCTTCCTGCGCGGCAACGCCATCGAGGCCTTCGGACTGTCCCGGTTCGGCATCGACGCCTGAGCCAGGCGACGGGCGTCACCCCGTCGACGCAACCGCGTCCGCAACGGGATCGGGCAGGTGCCTCGCTGGGCGTGTCGCACCAGCCGGAAACCGTTGGCGGTGCCGATCATCCAGCCGAGCGTGACCACGGCACCGGCGAGGAGCGCGTGGTCGCGCAGCAACCCTCCCAGGACGGTGCCGCCGGCGAGTGACCCGATGACCGCGAGCGTGATCGGGAGATGACAGGGGCACAGCAGGAACGATCCGAAGATCCAGCGGCGACCCTGCGCCTCGGTGACCACCGGGGATCCGCTCGACGCGGCGGGCATGGTCAGGCGCCGGCGTCGGCGAGCGCGCGGTCGACCCAGCGGCCGAGGGCCTCGGCGGGGAGCGCACCGACCTGCCGGGCGATCTCCTTGCCCTGGTGGAACAGAACGAGCGTGGGGATCCCCTGCACGCCGAGCGAGCCCGATGCGCCGGGCGCCTCGTCGGCGTTCAGCTTCACGACCTTGAGCTTGCCGGCCAGTCGCGTCGCGGTGTCGGCGACCGCCGGGGCCACCATGCGGCACGGGCCGCACCACGGTGCCCACACGTCGACCAGCACGGGCACGGTCGCGTCGAGGGCGTCGCGGAAGTCCGTGTCGGTGGCGTCGATCAGCCACGGCAGCGCGGCGTGGCACTTGGCGCAGGCCGGGTGTCCGGAGGCGTGCGCGGGGAGCCGGTTCCGGACACCGCACGCCGGGCAGCGCATCGTTGCATCGGGAGAGGTCGTCACACCCCGTCCAACCCGTATACCCCGAGGGGTATTCCAGGTCCCCGGGTCCCGCCGGCCACGACGGTCAGGGTCGACGGCCGTTCCACGCCACCAGACGGTCGATGGCCGGAGCATCGTCGGCCACCGGCACAGCGTCGGCGAAGGGCGGGTCGAACGGGATGCCCTCGGGCATCTGCTCCTTGAACGCCGCCCACATCGGTGCCCGCTCCGCGTCGGGGAGCTGCTGGTGGATGACCGCTTCGGACACGGCGATCGCCTCGTCGTCGAAGGTCGGGTCCTGCCCGGTGGCCGTGGCGAGATCCCAGGTGTGCACCAGCATCTCGTTCACGTAGGTCGCCAGCGCATCCGCCCCGGACATCGTCGTCCAGGGGAGCTCGATCTGCTCGGCGAGTCGCGGGGCGTCCCAGGCGACGTCCGCTTCGTCGGCGAGGCGCTCGATCCCGGCGACGGCGTCGTCGCCGACCGAGAAGCCCTCGGTCGGCCACTGCGCCAGGGGGAGGCCCTGGCCGGCTGCGGTCACCCGGCCGACCGCCATGCCGACGTGGTCGATCAGCTCGCGGACGGTCATCCCGGTGCACGGGGTCGGGTCGCCGAACTGGTCGGGGTCGATGTTGCGGACGACCGCCCGGAGGGTCTGGGTCGCCGCCGCGAACTGCGGTCGTGGGTCGGTGGTGCGTGTTGGCGTGGTGGGTTCCATGCCCGCACCCTCGCAACCGCCGCGGTCAGATCCTGACCGCAATACCGAAACGTTCGCTGCGATCGAGGCGATCGTGCGGGGAGCGTTCCTAGGGGGAGCTCCTGCCGGCGCGCCGTCGTCCCGAGCGGGCGATGCCGGCACCGACGACGATCGCCGACAGGGCGACGAGCACCATGGCCCCGATCGGCAACGACCCGGTGAGGGCGAGCAGGCCCCGGGACGGCGTCGGGCTGGTCGGGACGAGCGATCCGGACCCCGGCGCCGCGAGGGGGTCGCCGTCCACGGACTCCTCGGGTCGCGTCACGACGTCGCCGTC
>JBFIHN010000229.1:0-6072 GCA_041601775.1 Acidimicrobiales bacterium | reverse complement strand
GTCTCCGGAGCGGCGTGGTCGACGTGGTGGGAGCGCTCGGACCGGCGGGCAGGGCGGCTGCCCGCCGGTCCGGAGCGGTGGTGGGGAGGGTCAGGAACCGGTGGTGTCGTCGGCCGAGTCGTCCGCGGAGTCGTCCGCGGAGTCGTCGTCCGAATCGTCTGCGGAGTCGTCGTCATCGCCACGTCCGCCGAAGCCACGGTTCATGCCTGCGCCCTCGGGACGCTCGCCGTTGACGATGGCAGTGGCCCGGTCGGTGGCGGTCGCGAGCTTCTCGTCGGCCTCGTCCTGGGTCACGTTGCCGTCCTCGACGGCGCTGGCGAGGCGCTCCTCCACCTCGGAGACGAGGGCATCGACCAGGTCGTCGACCGACACGCCGTTCGCGTCGCCGATCTCGGCCAGGGTCTGGCCGTCGGCGAGCAGCTCGCGGAGTTCGGCGGCGTCGATGCCGAGCAGGTCGGTCACGGCCTCACTGGCGACGTGACGACCGTGATGGCGGCCATGGCCGCCGAAGCCCGCCGGGCGGGCCTCTTGGATCGCCGCGATGACGGCGTCGGCCTGGCCCTGGTCGATGGTGCCGTCGTCGACCAGGGGCGCGAGTGCCTCGTCGAGGAAGGCGCCCCGTTCGGGACGATCGGCCTCGTCGGTCGTGGCCTCGTCCGTGGTCTCGTCCGTGGTCTCGTCGGTGGCGTCGTCGGTCTGGGCGCCGACCAGGTTGGGGGCGAACAGGATGGCTCCCGCCCCTCCCCCGATGGTCAGTGATGCGGCCATGGCGGCGGCTGCGGCGGTCTTGCGCATGTCGTGTGCTCCCTTTGGTGATGGTCTCTCGTGGTGTGAGACCCACTATCGGGAACGCACTTCACAACCGGACCGGAGGAACCTGGGAATCACCTCACAGTCCCACCGCGCCCACCGGCACCCGACCGCACGTCACCCCATCCGGTTCTGGTGACCACTCGTGACCACCAGATGACGCATCCGTTCACCAGAACGGATCGGGGTGGCGTGGTGGGTGGCGGGGGGGGTCGTCAGCCCGGGGGTGTCAGCCGGGGAACTGGACGAGCACTGCGGTGGCGTCAGCAGCCAGTCCGGCCAGGGTGTGGGGGAACAGGCCCACGCCCAGGGTGACCAGCAGGCAGAGCACGAGGGCGATGCGGATGCCTTCGGGCACGGGCATCTCGTCGGCCGGGGTGACCGCTTCGTCGTCGTCGCCCATCCACATCGCCACGGTGATGCGCAGGTACAGGAACGCCGCGATGACGGCGGCGAACATGGCGACCATGGCCAGGGGGAACGACCGGGCGTCGACGGCAGCCGAGATGGCGTAGAACTTGGCGAAGAAGCCGCTGGTGAAGGGCACGCCGGCCTGGCTGAAGAGCAGGATCGAGAACGCCAGCGCGAGGCCGGGGCGGCTCTTGGCCAGACCCTTGTAGTCGTCGAGGCTGTGCTTGCCGTCGCCCTCACGGCCGACCACGGCGACGACGGCGAACGAGCCGGCGACGAGGAACGTGTACGAGCCGAGGTAGAACAGCGACGCTTCGACACCGCGCTCGCTGGCGGCCT
This sequence comes from Acidimicrobiales bacterium, assembly GCA_041601775.1. Lineage (GTDB taxonomy): Bacteria > Actinomycetota > Acidimicrobiia > Acidimicrobiales > Salinilacustritrichaceae > Salinilacustrithrix. Next base: position 4,512 of record JBFIHN010000229.1, on the reverse strand, counting down.
GCACGGCGACGAGGATGAAGCCGGCGTGGCTGATCGACGAGTAGGCGAGCATGCGCTTCACGTCGGTCTGGACGACGGCCATGACCGAGCCGACCACGAGCGTGAGCAGCGCCAGTGCGTAGACGATGGGCTGCCAGTCGGCCGAGTAGGTGCCGAAGCCGAGGTAGAAGACCCGGATCAACCCGGCGAAGCCCGCGGCCTTGACGCCCGAGGCCATGTAGGCGACGACCGGAGTCGGCGAACCCTGGTACACGTCCGGGGTCCAGGCATGGAATGGTGCGGCCGCGACCTTGAAGCCGAGGCCCACGAGCAGCATCGCCATGCCGGCGAGCAGCAGACCGTTGTCGAAGAGCGCCCGCTCGGACAGGAAGTCGAGGATCTCGACGAGGTTGGTCGACCCGGTGGCACCGTAGGTGAGGGCGATGCCGTAGAGCATGAACGCCGAGGCGAAGGAGCCCAGGACGAAGTACTTGAGACCGGCCTCCTGCGACGTGACCCGGCGCAGGTGCATGGCGGCCAGGACGTAGACGGCCAGCGAGAGGATCTCGAGACCGAGGAACAAGACGATCAGGTCGTTGGCGCCGGCCATGAGCGTGCCGCCCGACGCCGACAACAGGACCAAGACGTAGAGGTCGGGTCCGTCCATGCCTTCACGGCGGAGGTAGCCGTCGGCCAGAAGCGACGTCAGCACGACCGACGAACAGATGACGACGGTCACGAACAGCGAGAAGCCGTCGATGCCGATCGCGCCCGACAGGACCGAGTAGGGACCCTGTTGGACGTCCTGGACCCGTTCCCACAGCGGCCAGGTCGTGAACCCGGCGGCGATGGCGGCACACGAGGTGACGAGCGGGTAGAAGCCGTTGAAGGGCTTCCAGCGGGTGAGCGCCGTCACCAGCATCAGGCCCATGGCGGCGCCGGTGAGGATCAGGAGCGGAAGGACGGCCGACCACTCGACCGCAGGGGTCGTGATCGGCTCGAAGACCTCGTCGGCGGCCTGGAGCGGGAACGTCAGTGCGGCGAACATCACTCCCCCTCTCCGTGGTCGTCGGATTCCTCGTCGTGCGAATCGTCACCGGACTCGTCGTGCGCGTCGTCGGATTCCTCGCCGTGCGAGTCGACGATGGTGCCGCTGAACCCGGACGTCGCCGCGTCGGGTTCGGTGAAGTCGGTGGTGTCCTCGATGTGGTCGACCAGGGCCGAGACCGCGGGCTCGATGCGTTCGAGCACCGGCTTCGGGTAGACGCCGAGGAACACGATCAGGCCCATGAGCGGGACCATCACGGCGAACTCGCCGAGCTTGATCTCGGGCGTGCCGGGATCGTCGTCGGCCGGCACCCCGTGGAAGACCCGCTGGTAGGCCCAGAGCAGGTACAGGGCAGCGAGGATGACACCGCCGGCGGCCACCACGGCCCACCACTTGGCGGTGAGGTACGCGCCGGCGAGGATCAAGAATTCGCCGACGAAGCCGTTGAGGCCCGGCAGGCCGATCGAGCTGAGCATGACGAGCGTGAATACGCCGGCCAGGATCGGGGCCGTCTTCTGCATGCCGGACATCGTGGCGATCTCGTAGGTGTGGCGACGCTCGTAGATCATGCCGAGCAGGAGGAAGAGCGCGCCGGTCGAGATGCCGTGGTTGACCATCTGGAGGATGCCGCCCTCGATGCCCTGGGTGGTGAGGGCGAAGGTGCCGAGGGCGATGAAGCCGAGGTGGGCGACCGACGAGTAGGCGACGAGGCGCTTGAGGTCCTTCTGCATGGTCGCCACGACCGCGCCGTAGAGGATGCCCGCCACGCCGAGGGTGAGGAACACGGGGGCGAAGAACTGCGACGAGTCGGGGAAGAGGTAGAGGCCGAAGCGCAGGAACCCGTACGTGCCGAGCTTGAGCATGACGCCGGCGAGGATGACCGAGCCGGCGGTGGGTGCCTGCGTGTGGGCGTCGGGGAGCCAGGTGTGGAGCGGCACCAACGGCACCTTGACGGCGAACGCGAGGGCGAGGGCCAGGAAGATCCACTTGGCGCTGTCCCAGTGGAGCGGGTTCCACGAGTTGGCGTCAGGGTCCGTGGGGAGGTCGCCGTTCTGTTGGGCCTCGAGGATCTCGCCCCGGTTCTCGGCCAACTCGACGAGGTCGAAGGTGAGTCGATCGGCGGACTCGACCTCGGCCACGAGTGCCTCGATCTGGTCGAAGATCTCCGGCTCGGGCTGGATGCCCGCCGCGAGCTGACTCTGCACCGTCTGGTCGATCTGCGCGAGCTGTTGGGCGGCGATGCTGCTCTGGTCGACACGCGTGTCTCGGTCGACGAAGGCCAGCGCCAGGATGCCGACGAGCATCAAGGCCGAACCGAACATCGTGTAGAGGAAGAACTTGAGGGCGGCGTAGACCCGTTCGCCGTAGCCCCAGCCACCGATGAGGAAGTACATCGGGACGAGGACGATCTCGAAGAAGATGAAGAACAGGAACAGGTCGAGCGACGTGAACGCACCGATGCAGCCGGCCTCGAGCAGCAGCAGCCAGGCGTAGTACGCCTTCGGGTCCTTCTTCGGGGTGACGGCGACGAAGGTCAGCGGGAACAGCACCCCCGTCAGGACGACGAGGAACAGCGAGATGCCGTCGACGCCGAGGTGCCACTGGATGCCGAACTCCTCGATCCAGGTGTGGACCGACTCGAACTGCATGCCGGCGTCGTGGCGATCGAAGGCTGCCAGCATCCACAGGGTGAACGCCCCGGCGGTGCCGGAGAACAGCAGCGCGACGAGGCGCAGGATCTCGGTCCGGCGCTTGGGGATCGAGGCGACGACGATCGCCCCGACCAGCGGGACGAGGATCGCGGCGGTGAGGAGCGGGAAGCTGACCTCGGGGCCCGCGCTCGCGAAGACGGTGACAGCGTGCATCAGAACGTGACCTGCGCGAGGAAGTAGGCGAGGAGAACCACTGCGCCGGCGGCGATGCCGAGGGCGTAGCTGCGGACGTAGCCCGACTGTGCGCCCCGGAGGCTTTCACCGGTGCGCTTGACCAGGGCGGCGACGCCGTTGACGGCGCCGTCGATCACCACCTTGTCGAAGGTGGCGACGGCGTCGAAGCCCTTGCGGCCCGGGCCACCCATGAACGCCGAGATGGAACTGTCGTAGTTCCATCCCTCGGCGAGGATCTCGGGCTCGATCGGTTCGCGTTGCTTGCGGATGTAGATGGCGTAGGCGACGCCGATCCCGATGATCCCGGCCAGCACGGCGACGCCGGCGAGCGCGACCTTGACGCCAGTGGCGACGTCGATGTGGGCCTCGTTGGCACCGATGACCGGGTGCAGCCACTCCTCGAGGAACTTGGTCCCGTCGGTGAAGGGCAACTGCATCGCGCCACCGATGGCGGCAGCGACGGCCAGGACGACCAGCGGCAGGGTCATCGTCGCCGGCGACTCGTGCGGCGGATCGTGGAGCACGAGGACGTCGGACTCGACGGCCCCATCCTCGGCCCCATCCTCGGCGTCGGCGTCGGCGTCGGACGGTGCTGCGGCCTCGTCGTGGGACTCGACCTCGAAGCGTTCGTCACCGAAGAAGACGAGGAAGACCTGGCGGCTCATGTAGAACGCGGTGAGCAGTGCGGTGACGAGACCGACCAGCCACAGCGCGGGGCTCTCGGCCCAGGCGTAGAGCAGGATCTCGTCCTTCGACCAGAAGCCGGAGAACGGCGGCACACCGGCGATGGCCAACCAGCCGACGATGAACGTCGCAGCGGTGACCGGCATGTACTTGCGCAGGTTGCCCATGCGGTTCATGTCCTGCTCTTCGTGCATCCCGTGGATGACCGAGCCGGAACCGAGGAACAACAGCGCCTTGAAGAAGGCGTGGGTGATCATGTGGAACACCGCGGCCACGTAGGCCCCGGAGCCGATGGCGAGGAACATGTAGCCGAGCTGGCTGACGGTCGAGTACGCCAGGACCTTCTTGATGTCGCGCTGGCTGATGGCGATCGTGGCCGCGAACAGGGCGGTGAACGCACCGACCCAGGCGATCGTCGTGGGGAGCCAGTCGGCCGAGACGGCGATGATCGGGTTCACGCGGGTGAGGAGGTAGACGCCCGAGGTCACCATGGTGGCGGCGTGGATGAGCGCCGAGACGGGGGTCGGGCCGGCCATGGCGTCGGGCAGCCACACGAAGAGCGGGAACTGGGCCGACTTGCCGATGGCGCCGATGAAGAGACATCCGGCGATGAGCGTGGCCGTGGTCTCCGGCAGGCCTGCGGCACCGCCGAGGACCTCGGTGTAGGTGATCGAGCCGAGGGCGGCGAACGTGGCGAAGATCGCAACCATGAAGCCCCAGTCACCGATGCGGTTGGTGACGAAGGCCTTCTTGCCCGCCGACGCCTTCTCCGGATCGGTGAACCAGAAGCTGATGAGGAAGTACGAGCACGCGCCGACGCCTTCCCAACCGAGGAAGGTGATCAACATGTTGTTGCCGAGCACCAGCATCAGCATCGAGAAGGCGAACAGGTTGAGGTAGACGAAGAACTTCGAG
>JBFIHN010000228.1:0-6082 GCA_041601775.1 Acidimicrobiales bacterium | reverse complement strand
GACCGCAACCTGATCGACTCCCGGTTCCCGGTGCAGTACGTGATCCGCCCGATGTCGTCGGAGGGTCTCGACTACCGGGGCTACGCCGGCACCGTCTCCGGGGGTGTCTTCAAGCCCGGTGACGAGGTGGTCGTCCTCCCCAGCGGGTTCAGCTCGCGCATCAAGGCGATCGATGGTCCCCAGGGACCGGTGGCCGAGGCGTTCTCGCCGATGGCGGTGACGATCCGTCTCGAGGACGAGATCGACATCAGCCGTGGCGACATGATCTGTCGGCCCAAGAACCAGCCGACTGCGGGCCAAGACATCGACGCCATGGTGTGCTGGATGTCGGAGACCGGGTCACTCCAGCCCCGGCAGAAGCTGGCGATCAAGCACACCACCCGCTGGGCGCGGACCATGGTCACCGACTTCCAGTACCGCCTCGACGTCAACACCCTGCACCGCGACGAGGCGGCCACGTCGTTGGCGTTGAACGAGATCGGTCGCGTGTCGTTGCGGACCACGGCGCCGCTGTTCTACGACGAGTACCGGCGCAACCGCAGGACGGGGAGCTTCATCCTCGTCGACGAGGCGACCAACAACACGGTCGCCGCCGGCATGATCCTCGGCGAGAGCTGAGCCGTGGGGCGCGTCACGCCGAACACGGTGTGGCATCCGTCCGCCCTCGACCGGAGCGCTCGTCCGTCGGTCGGGGTCACGGTCTGGTTCACGGGGTTGTCGGGTTCGGGCAAGTCGACCGTGGCCGTCGAGGTCGAGCGACTGCTCGTCTCGTCCGGTCGTCCTGCGTACCTCCTCGACGGCGACAACCTGCGTCAGGGCCTCAACGGCGACCTCGGGTTCTCCGCCGACGACCGCACCGAGAACGTGCGGCGCGTGGGTGAGGTGGCCCGACTCTTCGCGGATGCCGGGGTGGTGGCGCTGGTGCCGGTGATCTCGCCCTACGTCGCCGATCGGGATCGGGTCCGCGAGATCCATGCCATGGCCGGCGTGCCCTTCGCCGAGATCTTCGTCGACACGCCGATCGAGGTCTGTGAACAACGTGACCCGAAGGGTCTCTACGCCAAGGCCCGGGCCGGGGAGATCACCGGATTCACCGGCATCGACGACCCGTACGAGGCGCCGCCGGCCCCCGAGTTGCGGCTGACCCCCGAGGACGGCGATCCGACCGTGCAGGCGGCGAAGGTGCTGGCCCTGCTCGATCGTCTGGTCTGATCGACCGCCTCCTACGATCACGGACATCGACGCCGACGTGGCCAGAGACGAGCCGATGAGAGACGGGCCATGAGAGACGAGCCGACGAGAGACGACCTGTTGCGCCGACTCGGCGCGGACGCCGTCGTGACCGATCCCGACATCATGGACGCCTATCGGTACGACCGGGCGATGACCGTCGAACCGGGGCATCCGCTGGCCGTGGTGCGGGCGCGGTCCACCGACGACGTGGTCGCGACGATGGAGATCGCCAGCCGACACGGGGTTCCGGTCGTCACGCGCGGCGCCGGGACCGGCCTCTCCGGCGGATCATCGGCGATCGACGGATCGATCACGTTGTCGACGCGGGCCATGGACCGCATCCAGGTCGATCCGGCGGCGATGACCGCGACGGTGCAACCGGGCGCGCTCAACGCGGAGGTCAAGGCCGCAGCCTCGGAACACGGCCTCTGGTATCCGCCCGATCCGTCGTCGTTCGAGATCTGCAGCATCGGTGGCAACCTGGCGACGAACGCCGGTGGACTGTGTTGCGTGAAGTACGGGGTGACCACGGACTACGTGCTCGGCCTGGAGGTCGTGCTGGCCGACGGCCGGGTGCTCCGTCTGGGCGGGACCACGATCAAGGACGTGGCGGGCCTCGACCTCAAGCGACTCTTCGTCGGCTCGGAGGGGACGCTCGGTGTGATCACCGAGGCCACGCTTCGGCTCCGTCCGCTCCCACCGGCGCCGTGCACGGTGGTGGCCACGTTCGCCGACACCGTCGCTGCCGGTGAGGCCGTCACGCGGATCATGGCGTCGATCCGCCCGGCGGCGCTCGAGATGATGGACGCTGCCGCAGTCGCCGCGGTCGAGGCCGTCAAACCGATGGGTCTCGACTCGGTGGGAGCGCTCGTGCTCGCACAGACCGACGGCGACGAGGACGAGGCGCAACGGATCGCGGACTGCTGCGAGGCAGCAGGCGCCACCTACACGGCGGTGACCGCCGACGCGGACGAGGGCGAGATGCTCATGGCGGCGCGGCGCATGGCGATCCCGTGCATCGAGCGCCTCGGGACGGTGCTCATCGAAGACGTCGGCGTGCCGCTGCCCCAGATCCCGACGCTCCTGGCGAGGGTCGCCGAGGTCGCCGAGCGCCACGACACCGCCATTCCGGTGATCGGACATGCCGGCGACGGCAACTTCCACCCCTTGGTCACGTTCGACCCCCGTGACAGTGCGGCACGCGAGCGAGCCGGGGCGGCCTTCGACGAGGTCATGTCGGCGGCGTTGGCGCTCGGCGGGACGATCACGGGCGAGCACGGCGTCGGATCGCTCAAGGTCCGGCATCTGGTCGAACAGTTGGGCGACGAGGTGATGGGGGTCAGTCGGGCGATCAAGGCGGCCCTCGACCCGGCGGGCATCCTCAACCCCGGCAAGTGGCTCTAGACCAGCCACACTGGGGCCATGGCCACCAACGTGCTCGGAACCGAACTCGCCTCGTGCTCGACCGATCCGATGACCGGTTTCTACCGGGACGGTTGCTGCAACACCGGGGGCGACGACGCGGGCGTGCACACCGTGTGTGTCGTCATGACCGACGAGTTCCTGGAGTACTCGAAGGCGCAGGGCAACGACCTGTCGACCCCGATGCCCCAGTTCGGGTTCGCCGGCCTGTCCGCAGGCGATCAGTGGTGTCTGTGCGCTCCCCGCTGGCAGGAGGCCTACGAGGCGGGCATGGCGCCGCAGGTCGTCCTCGAGGCAACGCACATCCAGTCGCTCGAGTGGTGTGACCGTTCCGCGCTCGAGGAGCACGCCGTCAGTCGCTGAGCGCGTCCTGGATCGCCGTCCACACGCGTTCCGGGGTGAGCGGCATGTCGATGTGGCGAACGCCCAGATGGGACACCGCGTCGACCACGGCGTTCTGCACCGCCGGCGTTGCGCCGATCGTGCCGGCCTCGCCGATGCCCTTGGCCCCCAGTGGGTTGTGCGGCGTCGGGGTCTCGTGCGCGACGCGTTCGAACGACGGGAACTCGGCCGCCGACGGGAACGAGTAGTCGGCCAACGTCGTGGTCAGGGGGTTGCCGTCCTCGTCGTAGCGGATCTCCTCGAACAGGGCCTGGCTCACGCCGGCGGCGACGCCGCCGTGGACCTGTCCGTCGAAGATCAGCGGGTTGATGATCGTGCCCGCGTCGTCGCAGGCGACGAGGCGGAGCAGGCGGACGGCGCCGGTCTCGGTGTCGACGTCGACCACGGCGACGTGGGCCCCGAAGGGGAACGTCGACCCGCCGCCGGTGAAGTCGTTCTCGGCGAAGAGCCTGTCGACCCCTGCGGCCGGCGCCGCGCTCGCGAGGTCGGCCCAGGACTTGGCCGACACCGGGGTCCCCGCAACGGCGAAGGTACCGGTGGACGGGTCGTGGACGATGTCGTCCGGGTTGGCCTCGAGGAGCTGGGCAGCGAGCGCCCGCGCCTCGTCGACGACGAGCTCGGCTGCTGCTGCTGCCGCGGCGCCACCGATCTGGAGTGACTTGGATCCGCCGGTGCCCGTGCCGCGGGGGATGTCGTCGGTGTCACCGTGTCGGACCTCGATCGACTCGACCGGGATGCCGGTGCGGTCGGAGACGAGCATCGCCCACGCCGTGTGGTGGCCCTGTCCGTGGGCCGACGAGCCGGTCCGAACGATCGCGCCGCCCTCGGGCGTGATCTCGACCGAGCCGTACTCGGTGTCCTGGAGCACGTTGGTGATCTCGACATAGGACGCCAGCCCGATGCCGATCTGGTTCACGTCGCCGCGGTCGCGTCTGGCGGACTGTTGGCGGAGGAGGTCGTCGTAGCCCGCAGCGTCGAGCGCCTTGTCGAGCACGACGGCGTAGTCGCCGCTGTCGTAGTTGCCTCCCGTCGCCGTGCGGAGCGGGAAGTCCTCCGGCGCGAGGAGGTTCTTGCGGCGGACGGCGACCGGGTCCATCCCGATCTCGTCGGCGAAGCGGTCGACCATCCGCTCGATCGCGGCTGCGGCCTCGGGCCGGCCGGCGCCGCGATAGGCCCCGACCGTCGAGGTGTTGCTCACGACCGACCGGATACGGACCCGCACGTCGTCGATGGCGTAGCAGCCGGGCGCCATCATCCGGGTCATGTAGGGCAGCACGCAGCCGGTGCCGGCGTAGGCGCCACCCTCCTGGATGACGTCGAGGCGGTAGCCGGTGATCGTGCCGTCGCGGTCGCCGGCGATGCTCGCGTGCTGGACCTGTCCTCGACCCTGGACCATGCCGACCAGGTTCTCCGACCGTGTCTCGGTCCAGCGGACCGGCCGGTCGAGCCGTCGGGCGAGCCACGCGACCAGGATCTCCTCGGGGGTCGTGCCGTGCTTCGCGCCGAACCCACCGCCGACATCGGGCGCGATCACGTGGACCTTCGACGGATCGAGCTCGAAGACCGCGGCCAGTGCATCACGCGTCGCGTGGGCTCCTTGCGTGCACGACCACTGCGTGAGCGTGCCGTCGTCCCACCGGGCGGCGGCCACGCGGCCCTCGAGCGGGACCGCAGCCATCCGTTGGTTGACGAGTCGCTCGCTGACCACGACCTCGCCCGTCAGGTCGTCCGGGCCGACGGGTTCGCCCTGGTCGAGCACGACGTTGGTGCCGACGTCGTCGTGGAGGACAACGGTGTCTGCGGCGGCGCTCTCGGGGTCGATCACCGCGTCGATCGGCTCGACGTCGGCCCAGACCGACTCGGCGGCGTCGACCGCCTGGCGAGCGGTCTCGGCGACGATCGCGACGATGGGCTCACCCACGTAGCGGACGGTGTCGGCCGCCAGGATCGGTTGGAGGACGCGATGCGCCAGCAGGGGCGAGGACTGGAGTGGGCCGATGTCGAGGTCGTCGCCGGTGACGATGTCGACGACGCCGGGCATCGACCGCGCGTCGTCGATGTCGATCGACTCGATCCGGCCGTGCGCGGTCATCGCTCGCACGAACGCGACGTAGAGCGCGTCGGTCGGCGCGATGTTGTCGATGTAGGTGCCGGCGCCACGCAGCAGGGCAGGGTCCTCGATCCGTTGGACGCGAGTCCCGAGGATGCTGCCGCTCGATGCCATATGGGAGTTCTAGCCCGTGGTCAGGGCAGCGCGGGGCGGCCGAGCAGGAATCCCTGACCGAGATCGATCCCGAGCTGCACGAGGGTGTCGAGCTCGTCCTCGGTCTCGATCCCTTCGGCGATCACGGTCGCGTCGGTCTCGGCCGCGAAGTTGCGGATTCCGGCGACGAGGGCACGCTTGGCCGGGTCTGCTTCGATGCCCTGGACCCAGGATCGGTCGATCTTCACGTACCGGGCGCGCAGGGCCAGGACGTGCGACAGGCTGGCGAACCCGGCACCGGCGTCGTCGACCGAGAGCACCACGTTGCCGCCGAGCGCAGCGACGGCGCGATGGACGGCGTCGTAGTCGATGACCGGCTCGAGTTCGCTGAGCTCGAGCACGATCCCACGGTCGGCCGATCGGTCGAACAGGGGTCGCAGGTCCTGCTGGAGCAGGACCGACGGGGAGACGTTGACCGCGACCCATCCCGGCCCGTCGAGCTCGGACGAGCGGTCGATCGCCGCTTCGAGCGTCTTCACCTCGACCAGCGAGGTCAGCCCCAGGCGAGCCGCGTGGGCGAACGTCTCGGCGGTGTCTGCGCCCGTGCCGAAGCGCGTCAGCGCTTCATGGCCCACGACCGTCGACGACGTGAGATCGATGATCGGCTGGAACACCGTCGTGAACTCGCCGCGCTCGATCGGGTCGGCCGCGCGCTGGCGCTCGTCGTCGCGTCGGGCCGAGTCGGCCAGCGCGACCCCGAAGAGCCCCGACGACAAGATGCCGAAGTCGATGGTCGTCCCGTGGATCCGGTCGATGTCGGTG
>JBFIHN010000227.1:0-6091 GCA_041601775.1 Acidimicrobiales bacterium | reverse complement strand
GACTCGGCCATCCGACCCCACGACCGTTCCCGGAAGAGGTGATGCGACAGTTCGACGACGTTGGTCTCGCCGACGGCGGCCGACGCGTCGCGCAGCTTCTGGAGGCGCTCGTCGTGGTGGACCTTGATCTCCTGGCACCGCCCGGCCACGTCGGTGAACTCGAGGCCGTGTGCGGGCAGGGCGAGGGAGAGATCGCCGAGATCGGCCACCCGGTCGAGGCTGGCGAAGAACTGCGCCAGGGGATCGGCGCCGGCGAGGAGGCCGCTGATGTGCGGCGTGATGGTGGGCAGCACGTGATCGCCCGACAACACGATGCCGTCGGTGGGCGAGTAGAGGCAGAGATGGTCGTGGGTGTGGCCCGGCGTGTGGACCGCGACCCACTCACGACGGGCGAAGGTGACGACGTCGTCCTGGTTGACCCGACGGTTGGGTTCGGGCGCCTTCATCCACCGGCGACCGACGGTCTTCATCAGCCCCATCTTGAGCCGACGATCGAGCGGCGGCTTGAACGTGCCGCCGCCCCAGGGTTGTTCGATCTCCCAGGGCTTCACGCTGCTGTCCGCCAACTCGTCCGCGCCGGCGTCGTCGCCTTCGTCGGGGTCGAGCCACGTGCGGAACGCAGCGTGGGTGAGCACATCGGCGCCGGCCTCGTGACGGAGGATCCCGGCCCCACCGAAGTGGTCGGGGTGGCTGTGGGTCACGATGACGGTGTGGACGTCCTTCACGCCGTAGCCGGCCTTGCCCAACCGGTCGACGAGCGCGTTCCACGACGCCTTCCCCGGGAGGCCCGGGTCGACCACGGCGACGCCGCGGTCGTCGCACAGTGCATAGGTGTTGACGTGACCGAGGCCGGGCAGCGAGATCGGCAGCTGCATACGCAAGATGTCGGGTGCGACCTCGACGACCTCGGTCGAAGCGTCCTGTTGTTCTTGTCGCGTGCTCATGTCCTGGCTCCTTGTCGTCCCTCGGACCGACCCTACTTGACCGTACGGTCAAGTCGTCCGGGATGAGCGTCGTGGACCTCGCCCTGGTGGTCGTGCGGCTGGCGGCCGGCCTCTGGCTGCTGTGGTCGTTGCCTCGCCTCACCGGAAGAGGAACCGGGTCCCTGGCGCACGCGTGGACGGTCGTGATCCCGGCACGGGACGAAGCCACCACCTTGCCCGGGCTGCTGTCGACGATCCCGGACGGCGTCGAGGTGATCGTGGTCGACGACCACTCGGCCGACGACACCACGGGCGTCGCCGTCGACGGGGGCGCCCGGTTGGTGACGTCGGCGCCGCTCCCCGAGGGATGGACGGGCAAGTCGTGGGCGTGCGAACAGGGCGCCGGGCTCGCCACCGGCCGCACGCTCGTGTTCGTCGATGCCGACGTGCGCTTCGTCGAGGGCGGCTTCGACGCCCTGCGGGAGACGCAGGAGCGGGTCGGGGGCCTGCTCAGCGTGCAGCCGTACCACCGGCCGGTTCGCCCGGCCGAGCAACTGGCGGCGATCTTCAACGTCGTGGCGATGGCCGGCACCGATGCCGCCACGCCGCTGGGTCGGCGTCGTGGGGCGCGCGGTGCGTTCGGGCCGGTGCTCGCCACCAGCCGTGCCGACTACGAGGAGGTCGGGCGCCACGAGGCGGTGCGGTCATCGGTGGTCGACGACGTCGCCCTGGCGAAGCGCTATCGCGACGCCGGCCTGCCGGTCACGGTTCGGGCCGGGGCGGACGCCGTCTGGTTCCGCATGTACCCACGTGGATTCGGGCAACTGGTGGAGGGGTTCACCAAGAACCTCGCAGCCGGAGCCCGGAGCGTCCGTCCCGTCACCGGTCTTGTCGTCCTCGCCTGGCTGACCCTGCTGGTCCAGGCGTCGGTGGCGCCGGCGCGAGCAGCGGTCGGCGGGGACAGCGTCGTCCTGGCTGCCGGTCTCTACGCGGTCGTCGCGGCACAGGTGTGGTGGATGGTGCGCCGGGTCGGTCGGTTCCACCCGTGGGTGGCTGCCGTGTTCCCGCTGTCGGTCGTGCTGTTCCTCGCCGTGTTCGTCCGCAGCGCCGTGGCCACGGTCCGCGGTTCGGTCAGCTGGCGGGGGCGTCGGGTGTCGACCCGCGGCGGAGTTGGTCGTTGAACATCGCCTCGCGGTAGTACCGCAGCTCCTCGATCGACTCGAGGATGTCGTCGAGCGCACGGTGCGACCCGGCCTTGTCCGGCGCGCCCTTGATCACCGTCGGGGCCCAGCGACGGCCGAGCTCCTTGAGCGTCGACACGTCGACGCTGCGGTAGTGGAGGTGGTCCTCGATGGCGGGCAGGTAGGTCGCGAGGAAGCGCCGGTCGGTGCCGATCGAGTTCCCGCACAACGGGACCGAACGCTCCTCGGGGATGTGCTCGCGCAGGAACGCGAGCGTGGCCTCGCCCGCTTCGGCGAGCGAGAGCGGCGACGACCGGATGCGCTCGAGCAGGCCGGAGTCGGTGTGCATGGCGAGGACGAAGTCGTCCATCTCGGCGAGTTCGGCCTCGGTGGCGTGCACCACCAGGTCCGGGCCCTCGGCCACGACGGTGAGATCGTCGTCGGTGATGATCGTCGCGATCTCGACGATCACATGTCGGGCCGGATCGAGTCCGGTCATCTCCAGGTCCATCCAGGCCAGCATCGGCGGCGACCGTACCGCCCTCGTAGCCTCACTGCCGTGTCCACCCCGATGCCCGGTCTCCAGGTCCCCATCCGACGCCTCGACGAGGACCTGCCGCTGCCGGCGTACGCCCACCCGGGCGACGCCGGCGCCGACCTCCACGCCCGCGAAGACGCCACGATCGTCGCGGGTGGCGGCCGGGTGCTGATCCCCACCGGGGTCGCCATCGCCCTGCCCGCCGGGTGGGCGGGGTTCGTCCAGCCCCGTTCGGGGCTGGCGCTGCGCCACGGGGTCACGGTGCTCAACAGCCCCGGGCTCATCGACGCGGGTTACCGCGACGAGTTGAAGGTGATCCTCGTCAACACCGACCCGACCACCGATTACCACGTGACCCGTGGCGACCGGATCGCGCAGCTCGTCGTCCGACCCGTGGCCGAGGTCGCCTTCGACCCCGTCGACGAACTCCCGGGAAGCGATCGGGATCTCGGGGGGTTCGGATCGAGTGGCCGATGAACGAGACAACACCAGGACCCGTCTGACCAACGAGCAGTGGGGGTTCTCCTCCAACTGCTTCGTGTGCGAGCCGAAGAACGGGTCGGGACTGCGGATCCCGTTCTTCCATGACCACGAGCGCGACCTCGTCACAGCCGAGTTCGAGCTCTCCGATGCTTTCTCCGGGGCCCCCAGCTACGTACACGGCGGCGTCAGCCTCGCCGTGCTCGACGAGGTCCAGGCCTGGGCGACCATCGCCGTCGCCGGCAAGTTCGCCGTCACCACGAAGACCTCCGCGTCGTTCCACAAGCCGGTGCGGGTCGGGAAGACCTACACGTTGGAGGGCGAGGTCGTGTCGGTCGACGACGACACCATCGCCACCGTCGGGCGCATCGTCGACCACCGGGGCGAGGTCCGGGTGGAGAGCGAGGCGACCTTCCTCGTGCTGTCGGCGGCGATCGCGGCCGACGCCATCGGTGAGGTCACGGGCGACGACGCCACCTACCTGCGCGACTGACTCAGTCGTCGTCGTCGACGGCGACCTTGGTGAAGGTGATCCGGCGGCCGTCGTCGCCCACTTCGACTGCCCCGACGGTGGCCTCGATCAGCTGGCCCGAGAGCTTCTCGCCGGCACCGTCGTTCCGGCCGGCTGGACCGTCGACGACGACCTCGACGGCCATCTTCCCGCGTTCGACGGTGAAGGCGATGGTGAGGGTCCCGTCACGGTCGGCGCCGTCGAGCAGGACCTGGCACACCTCGCCGATGGCCAGGCGGAGGTCCTCGACCTCGTCGTAGCTGAAGCCCGAGCGGGTGGCGAGACCGGCGATGGCGACGCGGGGCAGGCGGGCGTAGGCGAGCACTGCAGGGATCGTCATGCGGATGACGTCGCTGCTCACCTCGTCCACCTCCTCGTCCCGTCGATCGTGTTCGACATTACGGCGTCGCGGTCACCTCGCTCGGATCCACGTCGATGCGTCGGCCTGCGTAGGTCGGGTGGCGCAAGCGCCCCTCCGCGGTCCACTCCGCATACTCGACCTCGACCACGACGGTCGGTTCGACCCAGGTGACGTCCCGTGCCTGCGTCGACGGTGGCGGCGGGTCGAACGGCGAGGTGTCGGTGGGGACGAACAACCCGGCGAGCACCTCGATCTCGCGGTCGGTCAGGCCACTTCCCACGCGCCCGGCGAAGCGGAGCGGACCGCCTGCGGGCTCGTGGTGGCCGACGAGCAGACCGCCGATGCGCCCCGACCGTCCGCCGTCGCCAGCGCCCCACCCGCCGACGACGAACTCCTGTCGTCGTCGCACCTTGACCTTCACCCAGTCCTTGGTCCGGCTCCCGGGTCGGTACGTCGAGGCGCGGCGCTTGGCCACCACGCCCTCGAGTCCGGCGGCATCGGTGGCGTCGAGCAGGGCTCGGCCGTCGTCGTGGGCGGCGGGCACCTGCCAGTGCGGACCGGGTTCGACGAGGTGCTCGAGCAGGCGTCGCCGGTCGGTGAGCGTCAGGCCGGTGACGTCGCGTCCGTCGAGGGACAGCAGGTCGAAGAGGCACAGCGTCGTCGGCACGGCGGCGGCGCGCTCGGCCGCCTGTCGGGGGTTCGAGACGTGCATCCGCTGCTGGAGTCTCCCGAAGTCGGGTCGCCCGCGGTCGTCGAAGGCCACCACCTCACCATCGAGCACGGCGGAGTCGACGCCCAGGGCATCGGCGAGGCCGGCCAGTTCGGGGTACGAGGCGGTGGCGTCGTTGCCCGTTGCCGACGTGAGGCGGACCTGTCCGCCGTCGATGGTGACGACGAGTCGCATGCCGTCCCACTTGATCTCGTAGAGCCATTCGTCGCCGACCGGCAACGGTCCCGACGTCGCCTTCATCGGCAACACGGTCATGGACGCGGCGTGGGTGGCCGGGACACCAACGCGCCGGCGGCTTCGAGCGCGTCGATCTCCTCGTCGGTCGCACCCAGCAGGTCGTGGCACACCGCGCGGTTGTGCTCTCCCCGCCACGCGGGAGGGCCGGCGACGGCGGCGGTGGCATCCGAGAAGCGCCACGGCGCCTGGGGGATCGCGAACGATCCGCCGGAGCGATCGTCGACCTCGACGATCGAGCCGCGGTGGGCGACGAAGTCCGACGTCGCGAGGTCTTCGACCGACTGGACCAGACCGGCTGCCAGACCCACGTCGTCGAGGAGGGCCATGAGGCTGTCGGCGTCGGGCACCAGCGCCGCGAAGGCCCGGAAGTCGTCCCGGAGCTGGGGCCCGTGCGCGTTGCGTCCGGCCCAGGTCTGCATGGCGGGGTCGGCCAGGAGGTCGTCGCGACCGAGCAGTCGGAGGAACGACTCGTTGGCGACGCCTCCCGGGTCGCCGGCGACGCTGACCCGCTGTCCGTTCGCGACCTCGACGACCGGTGACCAGCCGCTCCCGAGGATCGCCGGATCGCCGGCCTCGGTCTCGCCGGCCAGTCGCTCCTGGGCATGCTCGTTGATGAACAGCATCGAGTCGATCATGCAGACGTCGACCTGCTGCCCGCGCCCGGTCGCGTGGCGTTGGTGCAGGGCGGCGAGGATGCCCGACAGCGCGAGCAGCCCCGTGTAGACGTCGCCGTGCGAGAACGCGTCGTTGGCCAGCACCGACGTCCCCGCCACCGTCGCTTGATGGTCGAGTTGGTGGTGGGTGAGGCCGCCGACCGCGTGGGCGACGACCGCGTAGGCGCGTCGGTCGGCCCACGGACCGGTCTGGCCGAACCCGGTGATCGAGGCGTAGATGACGCCCGGATTCAGGGCCGAGACCTCGTCGAAACCGATGCCCCACTTGGCGCACACGCCGGGTCGGAAGTTCTCGAGGACGATGTCGACACGGGACGCGAGCCGTTGGAGCAGTTGGCGGCCCTCCGCGGTGTCGAGGTCGATCGAGACGTTCTCCTTGCCGCTGTTCTGCTGGGCGTAGTAGCCGCTGATCGAACCGTGGCGCGGGATCGAGAACCGCGTGAGGTCACCGGCTGG
>JBFIHN010000226.1:0-6100 GCA_041601775.1 Acidimicrobiales bacterium | reverse complement strand
CTGCGGCCACGTACCGTCGTCCCCTTCGCGTCCTTCGTGTGGTTCTGTCACGAGGAGAACCGGTGGATGAACGACGAGGCCGTGACCGTGGGTCGGGCCGCGGGCCACCTCACGTCGCTCGGGGTCGACGTCGCGGTCCTCTATCCGGGCGACGTCTGGGATCTCGCCGGCCCGTGGTCGGGCACCGATCGGGCGATCGAGCGCTACGACACCGACCTCGCCGCCGTCGCGCAGCGCCCCAGCACGACGTCCGCCACGGTCGCTGCCGACGAGTTGGTGGCGCTCGGCCGCTCGTTCGTCTCCGCGCTCGTGGACCACAACGGTGCCTGGGCCCTGCGCTTCCTCGTCGGGACCCGGCTGCTCCAGCGAACGACGATCCGGGTCACCGACCACGACGCGACCTACACGCTCTCGCTCCGCGGCCTCGAACGCGGCGCCCCGGGCGACCCGGCCGATATCGCGGTCAGCTCGGAAGCACTCGCGTTCTGCCTCCGTCACCTCTACGGCGGGAACTCGCTCCACGTCAACGGACGCCTCACCATCCCCGATGGCGGGTCGATTCACCGGTTCATGCGCTGGATGGAGATCTCGAACCAGAACAACAAGGGCGAGTCTGTGGCAACCAGCCTTCCTCGGCTCGTCCAGAAGCGCGGACGCAGTGCGCTGCGCCGGCTGCGGCACGCGCGCCGCCCCTCCGCCTGACGCCGGAGGTTCGCAATCAGCCCCGGTCGACGCCGAGCATCGGTGCCAGGAAGTGCCCGGTGTGGCTCTGGGAGACCGCGGCGATGTGTTCGGGGGGTCCCTCGGCCACGATGGTGCCGCCACCGGAGCCGCCCTCGGGTCCCAGGTCGATGATCCAGTCGGCGGTCTTGATCACGTCGAGGTTGTGCTCGATGACCAGGACCGTGTTGCCCTGGTCGACGAGCCGCGAGAGCACCGTGAGCAGCTTGCGGATGTCTTCGAAGTGGAGGCCGGTCGTGGGCTCGTCGAGGATGTAGATGGTGTGGCCGGTCGACCGCTTGGCCAGCTCGGACGCCAGCTTCACCCGCTGGGCCTCGCCACCGGACAGCGTCGGCGCCGACTGCCCCAGGCGGACGTAACCCAGGCCCACGTCACAGATGGTCTGCATGTGGCGGGCGATGTTGGGCTGGTTGGCGAAGAACTCCAACGCCTCCTCGCACGGCATGTCGAGGATCTCGGACACGTTCTTGCCCTTGAACGTGATGTCGAGCGTGTCGCGGTTGTAGCGCTTGCCCTTGCAGATCTCGCACGGGACGTACACGTCGGGCAGGAAGTGCATCTCGATCTTGATGGTGCCGTCGCCGGCACAGGCCTCGCAGCGACCGCCCTTGACGTTGAAGCTGAACCGGCCGGGTAGGTAACCGCGGACCTTGGCCTCGTTGGTCTGGGCGAACAGCTTGCGCACGTGGTCCCAGACACCGGTGTAGGTGGCGGGGTTCGAGCGCGGCGTCCGACCGATCGGCGACTGGTCGATGGCGATGACCTTGTCGAGGCTCTCCATGCCCTCGACCCGCTTGTGCAGCCCGGGAGGCAGCTTCGACTTGTAGACGTGCTGCATCAACGACCGGAGCAGGATCTCGTTGACCAGCGTCGACTTGCCGGAACCGGACACCCCGGTGACGCAGGTGAACAGCTCCAGCGGGAACTCGACCGACACGTCCTGGAGGTTGTGCTCACGTGCGCCGACGACGCGGATGCGATGGTCGCCCGGGGTGCGCCGCTTCTCGGGGATCGGGATCGACTTCCGGCCCGACAGGTACTGCCCGGTGACCGACTCCTTGTTCTTCAGCAGCTGCTTGTAGGTGCCGGAGTGGACGACCGCGCCGCCGTGCTCGCCAGCGCCGGGGCCGATGTCGACGACGTGGTCGGCCTCGGCGATGGTCTCTTCGTCGTGCTCGACGACGATGACCGTGTTGCCCAGGTCGCGCATGCGGAGCAGGGTGTCGATGAGGCGACGATTGTCGCGCTGATGCAGGCCGATGGACGGCTCGTCGAGCACGTACAGCACACCGACCAGGCCCGAGCCGACCTGCGACGCCAGGCGGATGCGTTGGGCCTCTCCCCCGGCGAGGGTGCCCGCCGAGCGCGACAGGGTCAGATAGTCGAGACCGACGTCGAGGAGGAAGCCCATCCGGGCGTTGATCTCCTTGACCACCTGCTCGGCGATGATCCGGTCCCGCTCGGACAGCTCGAGGCCGGCCAGCGCCTTGGCCGCCTCGCCGATCGACAGGTCGCAGATCTCGGAGATGTCGTGGCCGTCGACCAACACGGCGAGCGAGATCGGATTGAGTCGCTTTCCCTCGCAGGTGGGACACGCGACCTCGCGCATGTAGCCCTCGATCTGCTCGCGCTGGCTGTCGGACTCGGCCTCGCGGTGACGGCGGGTCAGGTACGGGATCGCGCCTTCGAAGTTGGCGTTGTAGGTACGGGTGCGTCCGTAGCGGTTGGTGTAGGTGACCGTGACCTTCGAGACGCCCTTGCCGTGCAGCAGTGCGTTGGCCTGCTTCTTGGTCAGCTTCGACCACGGGGTACCGGGCTCGATGTCGAGGTGTTCGGCCACCGACTCGACGAGCCGCGAGAAGTACGTGGACCGTCCACCGGACCACGGGGCGATCGCACCTTCCTCGAGCGACAGGTCGGGGTCGGGCACGACCAACTGCGGATCGACCTCGTACCGCGTGCCCAGGCCGTCACACGCCGTGCAGGCGCCGTAGGGCGAGTTGAACGAGAAGTTGCGCGGCGCCAGGTCCTGGAACGACATGCCACACGTCGGGCAGGCGAAGTGCTGGCTGAACGTGAGCGTGTCCTCCGGCTCCGGGTCGCGCCCCTTGGGCACGACCTGGATCTCGGCCACGCCGTCGGCCAGGGCGAGCGCGGTCTCGAGCGAGTCGGTGAGCCGCCGGGCCATGTTGTCCTTGGCGACCAGACGGTCGACCACCACCTGGATGGTGTGCATCTCGTAGCGCTCGAGCTCGAGCTCGCTGTGGTCGCCGAGCTCGATCAGCTCGCCGTCGACGATGGCCCGGGCGAAGCCCTGGCCGTAGAGGTCGTCGAGCAACGTGTCGTAGGTGCCCTTGCGGCCGTGGACCACCGGCGCCAGGACCTGGAAACGCGTCCCGGTCTCGAGCTCCATGATGCGGTCGACGATCTGCTGTGGTGTCTGGCGCGCCACCGGGGTGCCGTCGTCGGGACAGTGCGGCACACCGATGCGGGCGAACAACAGACGGAGGTAGTCGTAGACCTCGGTGATCGTGCCGACGGTCGAGCGCGGGTTGCGACTCGCCGACTTCTGGTCGATGGAGATGGCCGGCGACAGCCCTTCGATGAAGTCGACGTCGGGCTTGTCCATCTGTCCGAGGAACTGCCGTGCGTACGCCGAGAGCGACTCGACGTAGCGCCGCTGGCCCTCGGCGTAGATGGTGTCGAACGCGAGCGAGCTCTTCCCCGATCCGGACAGGCCGGTGAAGACGATGAGCTTGTCGCGCGGGAGTTCGAGGTCGACGCCCTTGAGGTTGTGTTCGCGCGCTCCGGAGACGACCAGCTTGTCCACGGGACGAGGCTAGCGGCGTCCACCGTCCACCGAGGGGAACACCTGTTCGTTCTCGTCAGACGGCGGCGAACTCGTAGGTCACCAGACCGACCGGGGTGCCGACGAAGTCGGTCATCGTCCGGTCGACCTCGATCACGTCGTCGGGCAGGACCGACTCCGGGGGTGCTGCGCCGTCCCACTCGAGGACGGTGAAGCGTTCCTCGCCGATCTCGCGGGTGATGTCCACCGCGGCCGTGAACTCCGCCTCGTTCTCGACGCTGAACCAGCGCTTGCCCACTCCCGCCGCACCCGCTTCGCGGAGCACGAAGGCCTGACGAGCGATGAGCACGTCGGCCGATGCCGCGTCGACGTCGTCGAACAGGCCGACGACGCCGCGCGATCGCTGTCCGAGGAACGCGACCCCGAGCACGGTCACCGCGACGGTGAGGACGAGCAGGCCGCGGCCGACCACGGGATGGCTCGTGCGGAGCCCGGAGAGGCCGACGACGCCGAGGATGATCGCGCTCCCGAGGGTGTAGCGCCCGCCCCACTGCGGCCCGGCGCCGCCGAGGAACTGGAACAGGTAGACGATCGGGAGCGCGACCACGGCGATCACGACGGCGCGACGTGCAGCCGACGACCGACCCCGCACGCGCAGACCGGCGATCGCCAGCGGGAACGCCACCAGCATCCCCGGCACGAAACCGAGGTCGCCCAGCGCATCGGCCGCGTAGACCAGTCCGGCGGCGACCAGCGCGACGACGGCGAACGTCGTGTCCGAACGCCGCTCGGCACGCATGGCGACGAGCACCGCGAGCACCACTCCGCCGCCGAGGAGCGCCGAGGTGACCGGGTCGCCACTCACGAGGCCGAACAGGGTCTGCAGGCCCTCCTCGACCCGCTCCCCCAACCGCAGCGACTCCGGCCCGGTCGGATCGACACGCGACGCCGTGCCGACGGCACGGTCGGCACGCGACTGCCCCTCGACCGCGGACTCGAGCCACGCGTTCGCGAACCAGGGGCCGGCGAAGCCGACGAGGGTGGCGACCCCCGTCGCCACTGCGGCGACGAATCGCCGCCGACCGAGGAGCACCAGACAGGTGGCCCCCACCGACACCAGCGCGTAGACCAACACCTCGTTCCGCATCACGGCGCCGGTGCCGAGGAGGAGACCGGCGCCGACCGCCGTCCACACCGGGCGGCCGTCGACGATGCCGAGGAGGACCGACACGGCACCGATGATGCACGCGACACCGATGGAGTGTTCCCAGAAGTCGAGCGCGTAGATGACGACCGGCGAGGCGAGGCCGACCATCCAGAACGCCGCCCATCCATCGGTGTCCGGGTCGATGCGCCGCGACAGTGAGCGGGCGCCCAGGGCGGCGAACACCGCTCCGAGCATCGGGAGCAGGAGCGTCGCCCGGTAGCCACCCCATTCGTAGAGGGGAACGCCGGCCACGAGCATCGGCAGCGTGGTCACGGCCACCCAGCTGCCGTCGCTCTGGCGGCGCGTCTGATGCAGCGGGTGGAGCCGGCCGGACGGGTCGTGGGCCTCGGCCCAGTACCCGATGTCGAGGGTGAGGTCGTCGGTCCTGTCGTTGACCTCGAGCGTGTGGACCTTGGCTCCGGTGTCCGCCCCGAGATGACCTCCCGGATCGTTGAGCAGGCTCAGTCCGCCGTACAGGACCAGCAGGATCAGGCAGGCGGCCACCGGGCGGCGGACGAGCGCACGAGCCCGGTCCCACCCCCATCCCGATCCGAACCCGCGTCGTTGCATCACGGGATCCTGCCAGTCGAGAGCGAGCGCGGTGGGGACGATGTGCCCACCCCTCGCCGTGTCGCGAGGTACCGTCCGCGCGGTGGAGCGTCGACTCGATCTCGCACTCGTCGTGCTCCTGGTGGCCATCGTCGGCCCGATCGTCCCGTGGTTGACCGCCCACGAATCGAGTCGCTACGCGTTCACGGCCGCGCTCACGGAGCAACAACGGTTCGAGATCGACGACTACGAGCCGCTGCTGAGCCGGGACCTCGTCCGCTTCGACGGCCACATCTACTCGGACAAGGCCCCCGGTCAGCCGATGCTCGCCGTACCGGTCCTCGCGGTCGCCGAGGCCCTCGGTGCAGACGAGGCGACCGACCACCGCCGCGAGGGGAACCTTGGCGCGTGGAGCATCTCGCTGGTGTTCAGCGTCCTGGCCGGGGCGGTCCTGCTCGTCGTCATGCGCAGGAACGCCCGTCGGACCGAGTCCGGACGGTGGGCGGCCACCGCGGCCATCGCGCTCGCGTTCGGCACCATGCTCCTCCCGATGTCGAGTGCGATGTACGCCCACGTCTTCGTGGCCATGTTGGGCTTCTCCGCCTGGCACCTCCTGTCGTCGTCCGGGGACCTGCGTCGACGCACCCTGGTCGCCGCGTCGTTGCTGTCGGCGATCGCCGTGGCCAGCGAGTACCCGATGGCCGGTGTCGCCGCGATCCTCACGGCCTACGTGCTGGTGCGCGAGGGATGGAGACGAGCCGCGCTGTTCGTCGCGCCGCACGTCATCGCGGTCT
>JBFIHN010000225.1:0-6105 GCA_041601775.1 Acidimicrobiales bacterium | reverse complement strand
TCGAGGTCGTCGCGGATCGCCCGGAACGTGTCGATCGACTCGACCTGGGTGATCGTGTCGAGGTTGCGACCCTCGTAGAGCTGGAGCTCGACGTGGGAGAGCGGCTCGAGCCGCGACCCGAACTTGCTCTTGGTCTTGCGGACACCCTTGGCGACGGCCCGCACCTTGCCGTGCGCCGCCGTGGCCAGCACCACGATCCGGTCGGCCTCACCCAGCTTGTAGGTGCGCAGCACGACGCCCTCGTCGCGGTAGAGACCGCTCATCGCCGGCGAGCGCCCGGTCTCTCAGCCATCGTCGTCGAGTCCACCGAAGCGACGTGTCCGCTCCTGGAACTCGCGCACCGCTTCGAAGAGGTGCTCGCGACGAAAGTCCGGCCAGAGGACCTCGGGGAAGACGAGCTCGCTGTAGGCCAACTGCCACAGGAGGTAGTTGGAGATGCGGTGTTCGCCCGACGTGCGGATCATGAGGTCGGGATCCGGCATCTGCGGGTCGTAGAGGTGTTTGGCGATCGTCTTCTCGGTGATCTTCGACGGGTCGATCCCCGACGCCGCGATCTGGCGGACCGCGTCGACGATCTCGGCCCGGCCGCCGTAGTTGAAGGCGATGGTCAACGTCATGCGGGTGTTGTCCTGCGTCAACTCGAGCGCTTCGTCCATCCGGCGCAGCACCCGCTTGGGAACCCGCCGATCCCGGCGGCCGATGAAACGCATCCGCACGTTCTGTTCGTGGAGTTCGTCGCGGCGTCGCAGCAGCAACGACTCGTTGAAGTTCATGAGGTACCGGACCTCGTCGGCGGGCCGACGCCAGTTCTCGGTGGAGAACGCGTACACGGTGAACCAGTCGACACCGAGGTCGAGACAGCCGTAGGTGGCGTCGAGCAGTGCCTCCTCGCCCGCGGCGTGGCCCTCGGTCCGCTTGCGGCCGCGCTGTTGTGCCCAGCGACCGTTGCCGTCCATGACCGCAGCGATGTGCGCCGGGATGCGCTTCGGGTCGATGCCGGGGACGTCCATCCCGGCCGACGATAGTCCTGGACCCCGCCCATCCCGACCACCATCCCCCGGCCGGCGTCGACGTCACGGAGAAGTCTCACGATCGGGGAGGAGTCGACGGGCACGACGTCCAATCACTCCGTCAGGGAAGAAGTTACGCCAGTTCAACAGGGAACGAACTGGCGGAGGGGGAACCGAAAACCAGGGGGTCGACATCGTCGTGGGGGTCACCACATCGCGACGCATGCGCAAGGACGAGCGACGGCATCACCTGCTCGACGTCGCGGCGGAACTGCTCGCATCCGGAGACACGCACCTCGTCACGATGGAGCGCGTCGCCGAACGCGCCGGCGTCTCGAAGGCGCTCCCCTACGCCCACTTCGACAACGCCGAACACCTGCTCGTCACGCTCTTCCGACGCAGCAGCGTCGAACTCGGCGCATCGATCTGGACCGCACTCGAGGCGGCGCCGCCCACCGGTGACCGCGCAGCGGTGTGGGCCAGGGCGTACTACGAATGCTCGATCTCGCAAGGTGTCGTGTTCGCCGCACTGATCCGCCCCGGCTCACCGATCCCTGCCAAGGCGGACCGACGAGGCTCCGGCGAGGACTTCGTCGGCCGGATCCTGCACCGCTTCTTCGCGGTCGAGCCGGACCATGCCCGTGCCGTGGCCGCGCTCCTCCAGGGCGCCTTCCACGGGGGTTCGCACACGTGGCTGCGCAACGAGACCGCCCGTCCGGTCGTGGTCGACACGGCAGCCGACGTCGTCCGCGGCGTGGTCGCCAACGCCCCGACCTGCACGCGACATCCACACCCGGACGTTCCCCACCGAGAGGGCGACACGACATGACGGCCAGAGTTTCGACCGGGCTCCCGATGTGGGCCACCGACCCGCGTGTCACACGCGCCGCCCGGGCCACCGCGATGGCCGTCGCGTTCCTGGTCGTCCTCCACCTCGTGTGGGGCCCGACGGCCGGCGTGATCGTCCAGGGCATGGTCATCGGTGCGATCACGGCGTTCATCAGCTTCGGCATCGCCCTGATCTACCGGTCGAGCCGCATCATCAACTTCGCCCAGGGCGACCTCGGTGGCGTCCCGGCGAGTCTCGGGGTGCTGTGCATCCTCGGCCCGGGCGTGCCGTTCCTGGTCGCCCTGCCACTCGCCCTGGTCGCCGCGATCGCCCTGGGGGCAGCGGTCGAGTTCCTGCTCCTCCGACGGTTCTTCAAGGCGCCGCGGCTCATCCTCACCGTGGTCACCATCGGCTTGTCGCAGCTCCTGGCCGTGTTCACCACCCTGATGCCGCGGGCGTTCGACCTGTCGACCGGGAGCCTGGTCTACGACTCGCCGATCGACATCGAGTTCAGCATCGGTCTCACGGTCTTCCGCGGCAACGAGATCCTGGCGATGGCGACGGTGCCCGTGGTGATCGCCGCGCTCGGCTGGTTCCTGCAACGGACGAACTACGGGATCGCGATCCGCGCCTCCGCCGAGAGCGCCGACCGGGCCGCGCTCCTCGGGGTCCCCGTGCAGCGGGTGCAGAACGTGGTGTGGATCGTCGCCACCGTCCTCTCCACGGTCGGGATCTTCCTGCGAGCAGGGATCATCGGGCTCCCGATCGGCTCCGCACTCGGGCCGACGATCTTGATCCGTGCGCTCGCCGCCGCGGTGATCGGCCGGATGGAGAAGCTCCCGACGATCTTCGTCGCCTCGGTGGGCCTCGGCATCCTCGAGGCCACGGTCATCTTCACCGAACAAGACGCCAGCTCGGCCAAGGTCGACGGCCTGCTGTTCCTCATCGTGCTGGGCGCCCTCCTCCTCCAGCGGCGGGGTCGAACGGCTCGCGGCGACGAGGCGTCGGCGTGGCAGGCGTCGCGCAACGTGCGCCCGATCCCCCGTGAGCTGATCGACACCCCCGAGGTCCGCTACGGGCTCAAGGCCGCCGGCGCCGCACTGCTCGCCGCACTCGCTGCGCTCCCCCTCTTCATGTCCGAAGCCCAACTGTCGCTGGCATCGGCGATCGCGATCATCTGCATGGTCACGGTCTCGCTCGTCGTCCTCACCGGATGGGCCGGTCAGGTCAGCCTCGGGCAGGTCGCCTTCCTGGGCATCGGCGCGGCCGTCGGCGGGTGGCTGAGCACCGTCTGGGCGTGGGACCTCAGCGTGGTGATCCCGGTCTCGGGAGCGGTGGGCGCCGTGGTCGCCATGGCCATCGGGATCCCGGCCCTGCGGATCCAGGGCCTGTTCCTCGCCGTCGCCACCCTCGCCTTCGCGGTCGCGACGTCGTCGTACCTGCTCAACCAGTCGCTGGTCACGTGGCTCCCCACCGGACGGATCGAACGCCGTCCGCTCTTCGGTCGGGTCTCGATCGAGTCCGAGGCACGCTTCTACTACCTCACCGTCGTGTGTCTGCTCCTGGCGATCGCGATCGTGCGCGGGATCCGGAACAGCCGGACGGGCCGCGTCCTGATCGGCGTCCGCGACAACGAGCGCGGGGCGCAGGCCTTCGGGGTCAACGCCACGACCGCCAAGTTGACCGCGTTCGCCGTGTCGGGCTTCCTGGCCGCCGCGGCCGGCGCGCTCTACGTCCACCAGCAGCAGAGCCTCGGGATCCAACCCTTCACCCCCGACCGCAGCTTCCAGGTGTTCATCATGGTGGTCATCGGTGGTCTGGGCTCGATCCCGGGAGCGCTGCTCGGCCCGCTCTTCATCGAGGGGCTCGAGTACTTCCGGTCGTCGTTCCCCGACGCCATCCAGGACGTGTTGTTCCTGCTCACCACCGGCGTCGGGCTGATGGTGGTGTTGCTGTTCCTGCCCGGTGGCTTCAGCCAGCTGTACTACGACGTCCGCGACCGGATCCTGCGGCGGATCGCCGAACGGCGCGGCATCCACGTGCCCAGTCTGATCGCCGATTCGCGCCAGGAGGGAGGCGGACCGGAGCCGACCCTGGACCTCGTCGACGCCGTCGGCGAGACGACCCTCGTCCGCGCAGGAGCACCACGATGACCGCCGTCCTGCCCACCGAGGACCAGACCCTGACCGAGGGAATGGCGGCGACCTCGCCCGAGGAACCCAAACCCCTCCGCAACCCGATCCGCTACTTCCGGTTCGCGATCGGCGACGAGTCGGCCCTGCCGCTCGCGGTCCTGTTCGGCCTCAACGCCGTCGACGAACTCGACCGCTCGGCGTTCAACGTCCTCATCCCCGAGATCCGCGACTCGTTCGGCCTGGACAACCAGGGGATCCTCACGGTCGTCGCGATCGTGACGGCGCTCGCGCTGGGGCTCCAACCGTTCGTGGGCTTCCTGGCCGACCGACGCAGCCGCGTACGGATCGCGATCGGCGGGGCGAGTGCGTGGGGATTCTTCTCGCTCATGACCGGCTTCGCGCCGACCGTCGGTCTGCTCGTCGCGGCCCGGTGTGGTTCGTCCATCGGCCGTCTCGTCAACGGCCCGACCCACGACTCGCTGCTGTCGGACTACTACCCGACCGAGAACCGACCCGCAGCCTTCGGCGTCCACCGCCTCGGCAACTCGGTCGGCCAGTTCGTCGCCCCGGTCGTCGCCGGCGTCTTGGCGACGCTCTTCTCGTGGCGGGTGCCATTCGTCATCCTCGCGATCCCGACCGTGGTCCTGGTCGTCGTCGCGATCTCGGGCCTCCGTGAACCCACGCGCGGCCGCTTCGAACGCCGCGAAGCCGGCGCCGACCTCGAGCAGGAACAGATCGAGGACGATCCGGTGTCGTTCTCCGAGGGATTCCGGATCTGTTGGGAGGTGCGCACCGTCCGACGACTGTGGATGTCGCTTCCGTTCCTCGCACTGTCGGTCATCGGGCTGACCAGCCTCACGTCGATCTTCTACGAGGAGCTCTTCGACGTGAACGAGGCCGGCCGCGGGGTCATCGGCGCCGTTGCCGAACCGTTCCAGCTCATCGGCATCCTCGCCTTCATCCCGCTGAGCACCCGGATCGTGCGGCGGGACCCCGCACTGCTGGTGAAGCTCGTGGCCGTCACCGGCTCGCTCGGCTGCGCCTTCCTGGTGGCGTTCGCCCTGGCGCCGACGCTGCCGCTCGCGGTCGCCGCCAACGTGGCTGCGCTCGCCGTGCTGGGAGCGATCGTCCCCGGCATCGCCAGCGTCCTCTCGCTCACGCTCCCGCCCCGTACCCGTGCGCTCGGCTTCAGCTTCACCGGCCTGTTCTCCCTCCCCGGCGTCCTCATCCTCGGCGTCATCGGCGGCATCGCCGACGGCTCCGGCATCCGCACCGGCATCTTGACCCTCGTCCCCGTGTTCTTGCTCGGATGCTTCCTGCTGGCCGCCGGCGGACGCTTCGTCAACGCCGACATCGCGAAGGTCCGGGCATCGGCCAGGGCCCGGGCCGAGGTCGCCCAGGCCAAGGCCGAGGGTCGCCAGAAGCTCCTCGTCGTCCGTGACCTCGACGTCGCCTACGGCTCGGTGCAGGTGCTCTTCGGTGTCGACTTCGAGGTCGAACAGGGCGAGGTCATCGCCCTGCTGGGAACGAACGGTGCGGGGAAGTCCACGTTGCTGCGTGCGATCTCGGGCCTGCAGCCGGCACGCGCCGGTGCGGTGATCTTCGACGGCGACGACATCACGTTCTCGTCGCCGCAGGCCGTGGCCGGTGCCGGTGTCATCCAGGTCCCCGGGGGCAAGGGCGTCTTCCCCGGCCTGTCGGTCGAGGAGAACCTGCGGATCGCCGGATGGATGTACCAGAAGGACCCCGACCACGTCGACGCCGCCATCGAGCGCGTCGTCGAGATGTTCCCGATCCTGCGCGAGCGGTGGGGCCAGCCAGCCGGGCTCCTCTCCGGGGGTGAGCAACAGATGGTGACGTTGGCCCAGGCCTTCATCACCAAGCCACGGCTGCTGATGATCGACGAACTGTCGCTCGGCCTGGCGCCGGTGATCGTCGAGCAGCTGCTCGAGATCGTGCAGGCGATCCGCGACCAGGGCACGACCCTGATCCTCGTCGAGCAGTCCGTCAACGTCGCCCTCACCGT
The DNA here is from genome assembly GCA_041601775.1 of Acidimicrobiales bacterium. Taxonomy (GTDB): domain Bacteria; phylum Actinomycetota; class Acidimicrobiia; order Acidimicrobiales; family Salinilacustritrichaceae; genus Salinilacustrithrix. The sequence goes on along the minus strand of JBFIHN010000225.1, from coordinate 105 downwards.
CGCCGAGACGGCCTACTTCATGGAGAAGGGCGAGATCCGGTTCCGGGGCCCGACCAGCGAGCTGCTCGAACGCCCGGACGTCCTGCGCTCGGTGTTCCTCGAAGG
>JBFIHN010000224.1:0-6133 GCA_041601775.1 Acidimicrobiales bacterium | reverse complement strand
GGGGAGGACGACCACCTCGTCACCGGGCTTGAAGACACCCCCGGAGACGGTGCCGGCGTAGCCCCGGTAGTCGAGACCCTCCGACGACATCGGGCGGATCACGTACTGCACCGGGAACCGGGAGTCGATCAGGTTGCGGTCTGACGCGATGTGGACCTCTTCGAGGTGGCGCAGCAGCGGCAGCCCCTCGTACCACTTCATGTTCTCCGACTTGTCGACGACGTTGTCGCCGAGCAACGCCGACACCGGGATGAACGTGAGGTCGTTGATGTCGAGCTTCATCGCGAACGTGCGGTATTCGGCCTTGATCTCCTCGAACCGCTCCTCGCTCCAGTCGACGAGGTCCATCTTGTTGACGCAGACCACGAGGTGCGGGATCCGCAGCAACGATGCCAGGAACGAGTGGCGACGCGACTGTTCGATGATGCCGTTGCGGGCATCGACGAGCACCAGCGCGACGTCGGCGGTCGACGCCCCCGTGACCATGTTGCGCGTGTACTGGGTGTGCCCCGGCGTGTCGGCGATGATGAACTTGCGCCGAGGGGTCGCGAAGTAGCGGTACGCGACGTCGATCGTGATGCCCTGCTCGCGCTCGGCCCGCAGGCCGTCGGTCAACAGCGCGAGGTTGGTGTACTCGTCGCCGCGGGCGCGGGAGGTGGCCTCGACGGCCGCCATCTGGTCCTCGAAGATGGTCTTCGAGTCGTACAGCAGTCGCCCGATCAGGGTGGACTTGCCGTCGTCGACCGAACCGGCCGTGGCGAATCGGAGGAGTTCCATCTAGAAGTACCCCTCGCGTTTGCGATCTTCCATGGCGGCCTCGGACACACGGTCGTCGGCGCGGGTGGCGCCCCGCTCGGTGATGCGGGTGGCGGCGACCTCGGCGATGATCTCGTCCCAGTCCGATGCCTCCGACTCGACGGCCCCCGTGCAGGTCATGTCGCCGATCGTGCGGTAGCGGACGGTCTCCTCGAAGACCTCCTCGCCATCCATCAGCTCGATGAAGTCGGACTCCGACAGCAGCATGCCGTCACGTTCGAACACCCGACGCTTGTGCGAGAAGTAGATCTCCGGGATGTCGACGTTCTCTTCCTTGAGGTACTGCCAGACGTCGAGTTCGGTCCAGTTGCTGATCGGGAAGACCCGGATGTGCTCGCCCTGGCGATGCTTGCCGTTGTAGAGACTCCAGAGTTCCGGACGCTGTGCCTTGGGATCCCACTGCCCGAAGTCGTCGCGGAAGCTGAAGACCCGCTCCTTCGCCCGCGCCTTCTCCTCGTCGCGGCGGGCGCCACCGAACACGGCGTCGAAACCGTTCGACTCGATGCCCTCGAGGAGGGTGACGGTCTGGAGGGGGTTGCGACTGGCCCGAGGGCCGGTCTGCTCGGTGACCTTGCCCTCGTCGATCGACTGCTGTACCGACGCGACGACCAGGCGGGCCCCGGCCTCGGCGAGGCGGCGGTCGCGGAACGCCATGACCTCGGGGAAGTTGTGACCGGTGTCGACGTGCATGACCGGGAACGGGATCTTCGCCGGCGCAAAGGCCCGGATGGCGAGTTCCAGCATCACGACCGAGTCCTTGCCTCCGCTGAAGAGCAGACAGGGGCGTTCGAACTCGGCGGCCACCTCGCGCATGATGTGGATGCCTTCGGCCTCGAGGGCACGGAGGTGGGACAGCTCGTAGGTCATCGTTCGCGTGACACTCCACCGATGGTCCGGCTCGACAGGGACTGAAGGGCCAAATGTACGGGGGTGCCCGCTTGGTAGACAATCCCTGTGCCCACTTCATCGCCATCCGTCTCCGAAACCGATCATGCCCTGGCACGTCGGCTGGCGATCACGGCAGGCGAACTCCTCGTCCGGGTCCGTCAGTCGCTCGACGAGGAGGGCGCCGACCCGAAGACCGTCAAGGACGAGGGCGACCGGCAGGCCAACGAGTTCCTGATGGCCGAGTTGGCCATCCACGCCCCGGCAGACGACGGCGTGCTGTCCGAGGAGGCACGGGCGACACACGGCGACACGTCCCGGCTGTCTGCTCCGCGGGTCTGGATCATCGACCCCCTCGACGGCACCCGGGAGTTCTCGGAGGCCGGGCGATCCGACTGGGCCGTCCACGTCGCGCTCGTCGTCGACGGTGAACCCGTGTGCGGGGCCGTGGCGCTCCCGGCGCTCGGGACCTGCTTCTCGACCGCCGACGAGCCGCTCGTGTTGCCACCCGTCCCTTCCGAGCCGAGGATCGTGGTGTCGCGCACCCGGCCGCCGGCCGAGGCCGAGACCGTCCGCCATGCGCTCGGCGGCGTGCTCGTCGGGATGGGTTCGGCTGGCGCGAAGACCATGGCCATCCTCCGGGGCGAGGTCGACTGCTACCCCCACTCCGGCGGCCAGTACGAGTGGGACTCCGCGGCGCCGGCGGCCGTCGCCCGACACCACGGCCTGCACATCTCACGCCTCGACGGCACGCCTCTCGTCTACAACAACGCCGACCCCTACCTCCCGGATCTCCTGGTCTGTCGGGCCGAACTGGCCGAGGCGACGCTGGACGCGTTGGCGAGTTGACGGTGGAGCGCCATGCGACCCGCTACCTCGTCGAGGGACATGTCGCGCGGCTCACCCTGGCCCGACCGCAGCGCCGCAACGCGTGGACCGGCCGGATGCACCACGAGTACCGCGCCGCGATGACCGAGGCCGAGGCCGACCCCGCGGTCCGGGTCGTGGTGGTCACCGGGGCCGAGAGCGACGACGGACGCACGGCGTTCTGTGTCGGCGCCGATGCCAAGGCACTCGACAAGCACCGCGAGGCGGGCGCCTACGACGACGGTCTCGGCGACATCGCCCCGCCGATGCCGGACGTCGCCGCGCCCTTCGCCGCCGACTTCGCCTTCCAACTGGGCATGTCGACCCCGATCATCGCCGCGGTCAACGGCGCCGCAGCCGGGGTCGGGCTGGCCGTGGCCTGCTTCGCCGACATCCGCTTCGCCGTGGCCGGCGCCAAACTCACCACTGCGGCACCCAAGCTCGGGTTCCCGGCCGAGTACGGGCTCTCCTGGCTCCTCCCGCGCCTCGTCGGCGCGGGCCGCTCGGCCGACTGGTTGCTGTCGGGTCGGGTCTTCGTCGCGGAGGAGGCCGCCGACGTCGGCTTGTTCTCCGCGGTCCTCGACGCCGACGTGTTCGTCGACCACGTCGACGAGTTCGTGACCACGATGGCGCGCCACGTCTCACCAGCGTCGACGGCAGCGACCAAACGCCAACTGTGGGGCGACCTGCTCCACGCCGATCCCGCTCGCTCGGTACGCGAGTCGGTCGACCTCCTGTCCGAGATGACGACCGGGCCCGACTTCGCCGAGGGATCCCGAGCGCTCTCCGAACGACGCCGACCCGAGTTCTGATCCGGCCGATCCCCTGCGACAATGGACCGATGGCGCCACCCCCCGTCGACGCGGACCGTCCTGCAGACCACGACATCGGCGCCTTCAGCGACAACCCGCCCTGGACGATCGACCGGGACCAGATCTCGTGGCTGCCGCCGCTCGCGGTCGCTCGACAGGTCGTCCGGTCCGATCTCCCCCGACTGACCCGGTCCACGGTCCTGCCCCCGGCACGGCGTGTGCTCACGGTCACCCGTCACCTGGGCTGGGCGATGGGGCGGTGGGCCATCGGCGCACGCCGCACGGGTGGCGCCGCCTCACGGGCGGACGTGTCGAAGCGACTTCGCGTCGCCGCCGAGGCGCTCGGCCCGACCTACATCAAGCTGGCGCAGATCATCTCCGGCGGCGAAGGCCTCTTCCCCGAAGAGCTGGTGGCCGAGACCAAGAAGTGTCGCGACCAGGTGCCGGCCGAACCGTGGGATGCGGTGCGCCGGGTCGTCGAGGAGGAACTCGGCCGGCCGATCCCCGAGGTCTTCTCGTCGTTCGAGCAGACGCCGCTCGCGGCTGCGTCGATCGCCCAGGTCCACCGGGCCACCCTGCAGACCGGCGAGGACGTCGTCGTCAAGGTCCAGCGTCCCACCGTCGCCACGCTGGTGCGTCAGGACCTGCGGGTCATGGCCTGGATCGCCCCCAAGCTCGTCGGCCGGATCCCGATCTCCGCGCTGGCGAACCCTCCGGCGCTCGTCGAACTGTTCGCCGAGACCATCGCCGAGGAACTCGACTTCCGCCTCGAGGCCGAGAACATGCTCGACGTCGCCAAGTCGTTCGCCGACCTCGACCAGCGCGACTACGTCATCCCGCGGCCCCACCCCGACCTCGTCACCCGCCGCGTGTTGGTCATGGAACGCCTCGACGGCTTCAAGTTCGACGACGTCGCCGGCATGTTGGATGCCGGCGTCGACACCGAGAAGGTGGTGCGCACCGGGATGATCGGGTTCATGGAGGGCGCCTTCATCCACGGCATCTTCCACGGCGACCTGCACGGCGGGAACCTGTTCGTCATGGCCGACGGGCGCACCGCGCTCCTCGACTTCGGCATCACCGGACGGCTCGACGACTTCAAGCGGACGGCCCTGCTGCGCGTGCTCATGTCGGGCACCTCGAACGACCCGAAGGGTCAGCTGGCGGCGTTCCGTGACCTGGGAGCACTTCCCATGGACACCGACCTCGACGCCGTGGTCCGCGACCTCGGCCTCGACACCGGCGAGGTCTTCGATCCGACCCAGGTCGACGCCGACGCGCTCGTCGAGGAGATCCAGCGGACCGTGAAGGCACTCCTGGGCTACGGCGCCCGCATGCCCAAGGAGCTCATGTTGTTCGTCAAGAACCTGATGTTCGTCGACGGCGCCATCGCCACCCTCGCTCCGGACCTCGACATCCTCTCGGAGATCGCCGACATCACGATGTACTTCGCCACGCAACACGGCGAGAAGATCGCGCAGCAGCTGGGGCTCGGCAACGACGCCTGGGAACTCGACATGGACGGAGTCAAGGCCGGCTTCGGCCTCGGCAACGACGTCGACCGGCTGACCTATCGGGACCTCCAGGAACGCCGGGAGACGATCCGCAAGCGGCTCGAGGGCCGCAAGACGACGTGACAGCACCGGCACCGACAGCCACGAAGGCCCAGTGGCGGGCCTGGGCCCGCACCCTCGACCCGGTGTCGGACCACACCACCGCGGCCGTCGAAGGACACCTGGCGCACTTCCTGCAGTCCGTGGACGGGCCGGTGCTCGGCTACCGACCGTTGCCCGACGAGGTGCCCATCCGCACCCGCGTCGACGCCATCGCCTGTCTCGACGCCGACGGCGGACTGTTGCTCGACGCCGACGCCGGTCCGCTCGCGCCCCACGACGTCGCCGTCGTCCTCGTCCCGGGCCGGGTCTTCGACCGCGACGGGTACCGCCTCGGCCGCGGCGGCGGCCACTACGACCGACTGCTGCCGAGGCTGCGGCCGGGGGTCCCCGTCATCGGCATCACCTGCACCGCCCGCATCGTCGACGAGCTCCCTCGCGAGCCCCACGACCGCCCCATGACCCACCTCGCCACCGAGACCACCCTGTTCTCGACGTCGTAGACGTCGGGGGCCGACGTCCATGACGTCGAGTTCGTGGGTGCGTCCTACGATCTCCGGCCGTGCGTCTCGTGATCGCCCGTTGTTCCGTCGACTACCGGGGAAAGCTGTCGGCCCATCTCCCGACCGCCGACCGGCTGATCATGGTCAAGGCCGACGGGTCGATCTCGATCCACTCCGACGACCGTGCCTACAAGCCGCTCAACTGGCTGAACCCGCCGTGCACGATCACCGAGGGTGACGGCACCTGGCTCGTGCAGGGGAAGAAGGGCGAGGAACTCGAGATCACCCTCGAGGCGATCCACAGCGACACGGCCACGGCGCTCGGCGTCGAGCCGGGGCTGGTCAAGGCCGGCGTCGAAGCGCACCTCCAGGAACTGCTCGCCGAGCGGACCGAGGTCATCGGTGCCGGATTCTCCCTGGTGCGACGCGAGTACCCGACCGAGATCGGCCCCGTCGACCTGCTGTGCCGCGATGCCGACGGCGCCGCCATCGCGGTCGAGATCAAGCGACGGGGCGAGATCGACGGCGTCGAGCAACTCACCCGCTACCTCGAGTTCATGAACAAGGACCCACGCCTCGCTCCGGTGCGCGGGATGTTCGTCGCCGAGCAGATCAAGCCGCAGGCCAAGACCCTCGC
>JBFIHN010000223.1:0-6149 GCA_041601775.1 Acidimicrobiales bacterium | reverse complement strand
GGCGTCGGGGTCGCCGTAGCGGCGCAGCTTGTAGACGCGGTGCGACGAGACCACCTCGTAGGGCGTCGACTGCTCACCGGTCTCGAGTCCCCCGAAGCGGGCGACCTCGAGCGCGTTCTGCGCGGCCTGGCCGAACCGCACGATCGATCGGGTCAGTCCTCGCGGGGCGAGATCCACGGCGCCGTCCTCACTTCGTCTCCCTCAGCGGGGCGAGGCTACCCGCACTCGTCGGCCGGGTCCCCGACCCGGGGCACCGACATCGGGGACAATGCCGGAGTGGAAGCACACGACTGGGCGTCGTTCGGCCCGTACAGCGAGATCGGGTCGCCGGCGACGTCGATCGTGAACCCTCCGGGTATCCACATCGGGACGTTCGTCAAGATCGGCTCGTATGCGGTGATCGAGGCGCTGGTTCCCGAGCGGGGCATCACGGTGCGGATCGAGGACGGTGCCTACATCGGGCACTTCCCACGCATCACGGCCGTGGGGGAGGTCGTCATCGGCGAAGAGGTGATGATCGCCGACCGCGTCTACATCTCCGACACGAACCACGTCTACGACGACGTCACCGTGCCCATCAAACGCCAGGGGCTGCGAGACGGGCGCCGGGTCGAGATCTGCCGGGGAGCGTGGATCGGCATCGGGGCGGTCGTGGTGGGCAACGTCCGGATCGGCGAGAACGCGGTGGTCGGCGCCAACACCGTGGTCCGCGAAGACGTCCCCGACCGTACCGTCGTGGCCGGCAACCCGGCCCAGGTCGTGCGCCACCACGACGGCGAACGCTGGCACTGGAGCCAGCAGCGCGGCCCCGCCTGATCCGGGCGGAGCCGACACGTGGGGGCGGCGGGGCTCGAACCCGCGCGCTTCGGCTTAAAAGGCCGCTGCTCTGCCAACTGAGCTACACCCCCTCGGGCGATCGGTCACGCTATCGAGTCAACGGCCGTCGTCAGATCTGACCGGGGACGGTCACCGCATCGGCGTCGACGAGGAGCACGTCCTCGCCGGCGCGGAACACCGACGGACCGACCTCGAACCAGCGTCCACCGAGGTTGGCGAGGCGGCCGTCGCGTGCGGTGCCGGCGATCGCCTCGAGCGTGTGGATCACGCCGCCGTGCGACACGACGAGCGCGGTGCCGTCGTCGCCGACCGTGGCCGCGATCCGGGCCAGGGCCCCGACGGCGCGCTCGGCGACCGACTCGTCGGTCTCATACGTCGGTGGCCGCTTCCCCTCGGCGAGGTAGCCGGGGAACTGCTCCTCGATCTGGACCCGGGTCAGGCCCTGGAACTCGCCGGCGTAGCGCTCGGCGAGGTCGGGGTCGGTCACCACCGGACCGATGCCCGACTCGTTGGCGATGATCGTCGCGGTGACCGACGCCCGTTCGAGGTGCGAGGCCGCCACGAGGTCGAACGTGCCGAGTGCCGCGGCGGCCATGTGGGCCTGACGGACCCCCAGCGTCGACAGTGGGGGGTCCTCGGTCCCCTGCCAACGGCCGTCGGCGTTCCAGGTCGACTGGCCGTGGCGGATGACGAGGATGCGAGCGGTCACGGGCGACGACGGTACCGCCGTCGAGGCGCTCGGGTGGGGGCCGCTCCCCGACGCTCGGTACGATTTCGGCCGATGCCGAGCCTCCGACTCTTCGCCGGTGCGCGCGAGGCCGCAGGGACCGATTGCGCCGCCATCGACGGATCGACGGTCGGTGCGGTCCTCGATGCCGCCGTCGACCAGTTCGGCCCGACGTTCGCCGAGGTGCTGTCGACCTGCAAGGTGTGGGTCAACGGCGAGCCGGCCGGGCGTTCCGACGCAGTGGGGCCCGACGACGAGGTCGCGGTCCTGCCCCCGGTCTCGGGCGGCTGACCATGGCCACCGCCGCGAAGTCGAGTTCCAAGTCGAGTTCCAGGTCGGGCGCCAAGTCGGGTCCCAAGTCGGGTCCCAAGACGGGTCCCAAGACGGGTCGCGGCCGGTCGAGGGCGAAGGCGAAGGCCGCCGAACGCCAGGCCAAGATGCGCGACCGGTCAGGAAGCCGGTGGCGGGTCCACTACGACATCGAGGGCCCGCGGGTGCGGCTCGGGATCCTGTGGTTCTGCGGGGCGGTCGTCGCGTTCACGTTCGGTCTCGTGGCCGTCGTCCTCTACTTCGGCATCGCGTTCGCCGCGGCAGCGGCGCAGACGCTGCGCACCTGGCGGGCACGAGGTTGCGACGTCGACCCGACCTGGGCGCTCGGCGCCACCGCCGTGGTGATCGCGTTGGCCGGCTTCGGTCCGCGCCTGATGGGCCTCGGCGTGCTCGCACTCGCTGCCCTCGCCGTCGCGGTCTCGCTCCAGCAGGGCGACGACGACGCGAGCCCCCGGGTCTCGCTGGGCAACGTCGGACTGATCCTGCAGTGTGCGCTGCCGACGGCGGTCGCTGGTGGCTCGGTCGTCTTGTTGGCCGAACGGGAGATCTGGGCTGCGGTGGCCATCGTGCTGCTGGCCTCGGCATACGAGGCCGGCGACTTCCTCGTGGGCTCCGGGGCGGCGAACAACGTCGAGGGGCCGCTGGCGGGAGCAGCCGCAGTGCTCGTGGTGTCGATGGCGGTGGCCGCGGGCGGGTTCCCCCCTTTCGACGTGGGCGAGGCGATGCTCTTCGGGCTGTCGGTGGCGCCGCTCGCGCTGGCCGGGCAGTACCTCGCCACGGCGATGCTCCCGCACTCACGGGCCTTCGCGCCGGCGCTGCGCCGGGTCGACTCCCTGTTGCTGGCGGCGCCGATCTGGTACCTCGGGATCGACGCGTTCGTCCGATGACCGCGGCCGGGACCGCGGCCCGTCCGACCGGGCGATGCGATACCGTTCGAGGGCGCCCGACGTGCGGTGTCCCGCAGGAGTGACCGTGACCGAGACCATCGAAGCAATCCTCGCCGACGACTACCTCGGTGACGTCGAGACACTGCCGATGGAGCAGCTCCGGGCGCGACGGTCGTCGTGCAAAGAGGTCGAGACGGGCCTCTCGTACCTGCGGCGCCTGGTGCAGGGACGGCTCGACGTGGTCGCAGCCGAGCGGGCCCGCCGGAGCGACGGTGGCGACGGCGACGATCTCGAAGACCTCATCGCCCGCCTCCCCGCGATGCTCGCCGGCAGCACCCGCAGCGAAGGAAGTGGCCGGTTGCCCTCGAGCATCGGCACCGGCACGGTCGACGCGGCCCTCCAGTACGAACTCGACGGCATCATCACCGACGCTCGTCTCGGCGATCCCGGGACCCTGACCGACGATCGTCTCGACGAGGCCAGCGAGGCGCTGGTGCACTTCGAGCAGAAGGTCTCGGGCCTGCGGCGCACGCTCTTCGGTCGCATCGACGCGCTCGAGGACGAGCTCACCCGTCGCTACAAGTCGGGTGAGGCATCGGTCGACAGCCTGTTGTCCTGAGGACGCCTGCGCATCGGGCGAGGCGAAACCGGAAGCCAGGTGGTTGACTTGGGCGCCATGGAAGCGATGCCGCCCGCGATCCTCGTCGTCGACGATGAGCCCGACGTCCGTAGGTTGATCCGGTCGGTGCTCGAAGCCGACGGCTACCAGGTGGTCGAGGCATCCGACGGACCGGCCGCGCTGACCCTGCTGCGCTCGGTCGGCGGTCCACGCGGACCGCAGCTCGTGGTGCTCGACGTGATGATGCCGGGCATCGACGGCGTCGAGGTCTGCCGGCAGATCCCGCACGACCGGACGAAGGTCCTGATGCTGACGGCACGCCACGACGCCGAGACCCGCGAGGCCGCCATGGGCGCGGGCGCTGACCAGTACCTGACCAAGCCCTTCTCGGCCGTCGACCTGCTCGACGCGACCCGAGAACTGCTCGCCTCCGCGTCCTGAGTCCGGGTGCCTGAGCTCGATCCATCCGCAGACGACGGAGCCGCCGACCGCTGGGGTGAGCTCGGTTCGTTCATCCGCGACCAACGACGGACCACGCATCTCTCGCTGCGCAAGCTCGCCGAACTCGCCGGGGTCTCCAACCCCTACCTCAGCCAGATCGAGCGAGGCCTGCGGAAGCCGTCGGCCGAGATCCTGCAACAGATCGCCCGTGCCCTGTCGATCTCGGCCGAGTCGCTCTACATCCGGGCCGGGATCCTCGAAGAGCGCGAGGGCCTGGTCGACGTGGTGGGCGAGATCCGGCGCGACAGCACGCTCTCGGCCGACCAACGGCAGGCGCTGATCCGGATCTACCAGTCCTTCCGGGCCGAGGCTGGCGCACCGCTCGACACGTTGGAATCGCCCGATCCGGAATCTTCCGGCGACACGGGGCGTTGACCGACCCGTGCAACGTCTCGGCGTGCTGTCGCTCCACACCTCTCCACTGGTCCAGCCGGGCTCCGGCGACGGCGGTGGCATGAACGTCTACGTCCGCGAGCTGGTCGGCGCCCTGGCGCAGGCCGGCGTCGACTGTCAGGTGTACACGCGCCGCCACCACCGTGACCTCCCCGACGTCGTGGACATCGAGCCCGGATTCCGGGTGGTGCACGTCGACGCAGGCGAACCCGACCTGCCCAAGGAGTCGTTGGTCGACGTCGTCGACGACTTCACCGCCGGCGTGCTCCGGCACCTGGGTGACCATCCGGTCGACGCGGTGCATGCCAACTACTGGCTCTCCGGCGTGTCCGGTCACACGATCAAGCACCAGCTCGATCTGCCGCTGGTGTCGACGTTCCACACGCTCGGCGCGGTGAAGTCCTTGGCCGGCGACGTCGAACCCGGGCATCGGATCCGCGCCGAGCGCGAGATCATCGGATGCTCCGACGCCATCTTGGCCAACGCGCCGGCCGAGGCCCAGGAGCTCGTCGACCACTACGACGCCGACGCGACCCGTATCGAGATCGTGCCGCCGGGTGTCGACCATGCGTTCTTCAGTCCCGGTGACCGTGCCGGTGCCCGCTTCGCTCTCGACCTCGACCTCGGCGAGCATCCGGTCCTCCTCTTCGTGGGCCGCATCCAGCCGCTCAAGGGGCTCGACGTCGCCGTCCGTGCGCTGGCCGCGATGGAGCGCTCCGACGCAGTGCTCGTCGCCGTCGGCGGCACGAGCGGCTCGGCCGGCGACGCACACCTGGCCGAGGTCACCGCACTCGCTCGTGAGCTCGGCGTGCTCGACCGCATCCGTCTGGTGCCGGCGCAACCGCACCACCTGCTGTCGACGTTCTACCGAGCGGCCGACCTGGTCTTCGTCCCCAGCCGTTCCGAGAGCTTCGGTCTTGTCGCCCTCGAGGCGGCGGCGTGTGGCACGCCGGTCGTCGCGACCGCGGTCGGCGGCCTCCGCACGCTCGTGCGGCACGGGTCGTCGGGTCTCCTCGTCGACGGTCGTGACGCCGAGTGCTTCGCAACCCACGCCGACGCCGTCCTCGCCGATCCCGAGTTGGCTGCGCATCTCGCTGCGGGTGGCGTGCGGGTCGCCCGGGACTACACGTGGTCGACGACCGCGGCCCGGCTCCGGCGGGTCTACGACGACGTGGCCGCCCGGTCGCTCGTCCTGTGCCGCGCGGCGTAGCGGCTCGTCCAGACTGGGCTCGTGCAGCACGCGTCCAGTCCTGAAGAACTCGAAGCCATCGTCGCCACGATCGAGGAATGGCTCGCCGAACAGTTGGCCGAGAACCCCGTCGTCGTCGCCACCGAGCGCGACCCGGATCCCGACGTGCAGCGCTGGTTCGTCCGCGTCACCGGCGAGGAGAAGGACGTTTTCTCGATCTGGCTGCAGCTCCGCCAGCGGACGCTCCACTACGAGACCTACGTGATGCCCGCCCCCGAGGAGAACCCCGAGGCGTTCTACGCCTACCTGCTGCGTCGGAACACCGACTTGATGGGGGCGGCCTTCGGTATCGGCGACGAGGAGGCGATCTTCCTCGCCGGTTCACTCCCCAACGACGCAGTCGACGCCGGCGAACTCGACCGCATCCTGGGCTCGTTGTACGTGTGGGTCGAACGGTTCTTCCGCCCGGCGCTGCGGATCGGTTTCGCCAGTCGGTTCGCCGATGATTGACGTTTCATGTTCTTTCCTGTCATTCTGATGATGCGGGTCGGCGCATGAACCGGTCGGGGAAGCCGGACGTGCGTCGACTCGCCTCGGCGCCCGGGTGGCCTCGGTGACCAGGACGACGCCGCCGAAGCTCCTGATCTTCGGCATCACCGTCACGGG
>JBFIHN010000222.1:0-6149 GCA_041601775.1 Acidimicrobiales bacterium | reverse complement strand
GCAGGTCCGCACGTCACCGCGGCATCGGTGACCCGACCGGTGATCACGATGTCGGCGCCGCGGTCGAGCGCGTCGACGATCCCGAAGCAGCCGAGGTAGGCGTTCGCCGTGAGGTAGGTGTCGGCGGTGCCGAGCGCGTCGCCTGTTTCGAAGGGACGCACCACGTCGTCGGTGAGCAGGTCGGGGAGACGAGGGAGGAGATCGTCGCCGTCGACGTAGGCGATCGTGGGCGACAGGCCGAGTCGTTCGGCCACTGCAGCGACCGCCTCAGCGCAGCCGGCGGGGTCGAGGCCGCCGGCGTTGGAGACGATCTTGATGCCGCGGTCGAGGCAGGTCCCCATGACCTGTTCGGTCTGGTCGACGAAGGTGCGGGCGAAGCCGTTGCCCGGCCGACCACGTCCGAGGTTGGCGGCGCGGATCCTGCTGAGGATGAGCATGGTCAGCTCGGCCAACCAGTCGCCGGTGAGCACGTCGATCGGCCCGCCCTCGACCATCTCGACCGCCCCGCTCGGCCGGTCGCCGAAGAAGCCGGAGCAGTTGGCGATCCGGACGGGCGTCGTCACCGGGTCACCCCTCGGCGTCCTCGCCGGTGTCGAGTCGGACCAGCAGGTCGCCGGAGTCGACACGGTCGCCGGCGGCGAAGAGGACCTCGGCCACGGTCGCGTCGGCGACGGCGCAGATCTTGTGCTCCATCTTCATGGCCTCGACGACCACCAGGACGTCGCCGTCGGAGACGGTGTCTCCGGCAGCCACGTGGACCGACAGCACGGTGCCCGGCAGGGGGCTCGTGGGCCCGCCGCCAGCGTCGACGAGGTCGTGGTCCACGAAGCGGGGCTGGAGGGTCCAGGAGACCGACCCGGCAGCGCTGCGGGTGTGCACCACGTCGTCGACCGAGAAGGTGTCGACGCGATGGCGGACGCCGTCGATCTCGACGACCTGCCGCTCGTCGGTGCGGTCGAAGAGACGGATCTGCACCGTGCGCCGTTCGTCGGGGCCGAGCGACCCGTCGTCGGTCGGCGTCGGCCACGGTCCGACCAGGACGTCGGCGGCGCCACGACCCCGCATGCGGTACTCGACGTGTTCGGTGTGGTCGCCAGCGTGCCAGACCTGCCGCTGGCCCTGGATGCGCAGGTTGCGCCACCCCGACGGGGCGAACGGTGTCGCCGGGTCGTTGTGCCGCGAGGCATGCTCGCGGGCGAACACCGCCCCGAGGGCCAAGGCGAGGTGATCGTCGCCGGACGCCCCCGGGTCCGAGACGAGCTCGGGGTGCTCGTCGAGGAACGACGTCGGCGTCTGCGCGGCCAGGAAGTCGTCGTCGGCGAGGATGGCGGCGAGTGCGGCAGCGTCGGTGTCGACGCCGGCGATCCACGACGACCGCAGGGCACGGGCCAGGCGTCGGGCAGCGTCGGCACGACGGGGTGCGTGGGCGATGACCTTCGCCAGCAACGAGTCGTAGTCGGTGGTGACCTCGGTACCGGCGCGGACCCCCGTGTCGACCCGGACGTCGTCGGAGATGTCGAAGCGGGCGAGCGTGCCCGTCGAGGGGAGCCACCCGCCGGCCGGGTCCTCGGCCACGAGCCGGACCTCGATGGCGTGGCCGTCGATGCGGACGTCGTCCTGCGTGATCGGCAGCTCGTCGCCGGCGGCCACCCGGAGCTGGAGCTCGACGAGGTCGAGTCCGGTGACCGCCTCGGTGACCGGGTGCTCGACCTGGAGGCGGGTGTTGACCTCGAGGAAGGTGACGGTGCCGTCGACGCCAACCAGGAACTCGACGGTCCCGGCGTTGGTGTACCCCACGTGGCGAGCCAGCGCGAGTGCGCCCTCGCACAGGGTCGCTCGTTGTCCGTCGGTGATCCCGGCCGAAGGGGACTCCTCGACGACCTTCTGGTTCCGACGTTGGATCGAGCACTCCCGCTCGCCGAGGTGGATGACATTGCCGTGAGCGTCGCCCAGGATCTGGACCTCGACGTGACGGCCGCGCTCCAGGTACGGCTCGATGAAGACGGTGCCGTCGCCGAATGCCGACGCAGCTTCACGCGACGCGGCAGCCACGGCGTCGGCGAGCTCGTCGACGGAGCGGACGATCCGCATGCCGCGGCCGCCGCCGCCGGCCGCCGCCTTGACCAGTGCTGGCATCGGGACGTCGTCGGGGACCACGGCGTCGTCGCCCGTGCCGTCGATCTCGATGATCGTCGTCGTGGGCACACCGGCGGCGATCGCCGCTTGCTTGGCCGCCACCTTGTCGCCCAGGAGTCGGATCTGTTCGGGCGTCGGGCCGACCCATGCCAGCCCGGCGTCGATGACCTGTTGCGCGAAGTCGGCGTTCTCGGCCAGGAACCCGTAGCCGGGATGCACGGCGTCGCAGCCGGTGTCGATCGCGGCCCGGAGCACGGCGTCGGCGCGCAGGTACGACGTGGCGGCCGTGGTGCCGCCGAGCGCGACCGCGACGTCGACGGCGTCGACGTGGAGTGCGGTGGCATCGGAGTCGGAATAGATCCCGACGGTGCTGATGCCCATCCGGTGCGCGGTGCGAGCGATGCGCACCGCGATCTCGCCCCGGTTGGCGATCAGGAGCTTGGACAGTGGCGTCGACGTCGGGGCCATCACTAGTGCCTCCAGACGCCGTACTCGGTGGCGCCCTCGATGGTGTTGCTGTGGATGGCGGACAGCGCCATGCCCAGCACCGTGCGGCTGTCTGCGGGGTGGATGATGCCGTCGTCCCACACCCGGCCGGTCGAGTAGAGCGCCGTGGACTCTCCCTCGATCTGGTCCTCGAGCGCCTGGGACTGCGCCTGCAGCTGGGCCTCCATCTCGTCGTCGATCTCGATGCCCCGGCCCGCCGCAGCATTGCGGGCGACGATGTCCATCACGCCGGCCAACTGCTTCGGTCCCATCACCGCGATGCGGTGGTTGGGCCACGAGAACACGAGCCGTGGGTCGTAGGCCCGACCGGCCATCCCGTAGTTGCCGGCGCCGTAGCTGGCGCCGACCATGAGGTTGAGGTGGGGGACCGTCGAGTTCGACACCGCGTTGATCAACTTGGCGCCGTTGCGGATGATGCCTTCCTGCTCGGCCTTCGAGCCGACCATGAAGCCGGTGATGTTGTGCAGGAACAGCAAGGGGGTGTCGGTGCGGTTGCACAACTGCACGAACTGGGCGCCCTTGCGGGCCTCGTCCGAGAACAGGATCCCGTTGTTGCCGAGGATGCCGACGGGGAAGCCGTGGATCGACCCCCAACCGCACACCAGCTTGTCGCCGTAGAGCGGCTTGAACTCCTCGAAACGGCTCCCGTCGAGGATGCGGGCGTGGACCTCGCGGATGTCGAAGGGGATCCGGACGTCGGCCGAGGCGCAGCCGATGAGCTCGGCCGGGTCATGGAGCGGATCGTCGGCCGGCTCGGTCGCACCGGGTCCGAGCTTGCGCCACCCGAGGTGGGCGACGACCTCACGGACCTTGCGGATGGCGTCGAGTTCGTCGATGGCGAGGTGATCGGAGAGACCGCTGGTCCGTGAGTGCATCTCCGCGCCGCCGAGCGTCTCCTCGTCGACGATCTCGTCGATCGCCATCTTCACCAGCGGCGGTCCGCCGAGATACGCGGTGCCCTGTTCCTTCACGAAGATCGTGTAGTCGCTCATGCCGGGGACGTACGCGCCGCCAGCGGTGTTGGGCCCGAACGCCACCGTGATGGTCGGGATGCCCAGCTTCGACAGTTGGGTGAGGAGCTTGAACTGGCTTCCGGCGTTGACGAAGAGGTCGGCCTGCCGGGGGAGGTCGGCGCCGGCCGACTCGTTGAGCGCGATGAGCGGCAGGCGGTTGCGTCGGGCGACGTCGAGGAGTCGCTCGATCTTGAACCACGAGGTGGGGTTCGACGACCCGCCCTTGTAGGTCATGTCGGAGCCCCAGATGGCGCACTCCACGCCGTTGACGACGCCGATCCCGGTCACGATGCCGACGCCCACGGCGTCCTGGGTGCCCCAGCCGGCGAGCGGGGACAGTTCGAGGAACGGCGTGTCGGGGTCGACCAGCGCCTCGACCCGCTCGCGCACGAGCATCTTGCCCCGCTTGCGATGACGGTCGACGTAGCGCTGCCCGCCGACGGTGGGCACCGAGGCCAACTCGTTGGCGACCTCGTCCCAGAGCGCCTCCATGGCGCGGACGTTGGCCTGGTGCTCTTCCGAGCGCGTGTCGAGCCGGGAGCGGAGTGGCGTGCCGATGGGCATGACGCCCGACCGTAGTGGGCTGACGGATCAGCTATGGATGTGTTGGGCCAGGTAGTTCTGCTCGCCGACCTGATCGATGAGGGTCAGCTGTGCCTCGAGCCAGTCGGCGTGGTGCTCCTCGCCGACGAGGAGGTCCTCGAGCATCTCGCCCGTGCCGTTGTCGCCCTTGGCGCGAGCGAGTTCGACGCCCCGGTTGTAGCGCTCGATGGCCGCCTTCTCGAGGTCGAGGTCGAGACGATGCTGCTCGGCAACCGTCTCGCCGACGAGCACGTTGCCCAGACGCTGGAGGTTGGGGACACCATCGAGGTAGAGGATGCGCTCGATGACCTTCTCGGCGTCCTTCATCTCGTCGATGGACTCGTCGTAGTTGTGCTTGGCCAACCGCTCGTAGCCCCAGTTCTCACACATCTTCGCGTGGATGAAGTACTGGTTGATCGCCGTGAGTTCGGCGGTGAGGACCTCGTTGAGGAGCTCGATGATCGCGGGGTCACCCTGCACGGGGCCTCCTGTGTCTCGGTGGGCGGGGCGTGCGGATCAGTGTCGCGCAGGCGTGGCCGCACCGGCGCGGACCAACTCGTCGACGACCGTGTCGGCGATCGCGGTGCGGCATCCACCACAGACGGACCCGGCACCGCAGCGGCTCGAGACCGCCTCGACCGTCTCGGCACCGAGACGGACCTCGGTTCGGATCTCGTGGTCGCGGACCACGGCGCAGTGACAGATGATCACGTCGACATCCTGGCATCCTTCTCGCATGAAGTAAAGGGGTCCTAACCAGAAGGTGCAGCGTCGCTGTCCGTGTCCGTCGGATCACCGGCGCGTGACCGTCTGATCACTACGTTCTCGCCATGGGGATCAGGGCAGACATGGACACCATCGCGGCGCGGACGACGTCGAAGCCACCACGGCTCAAGCGACGGACGATCCGACTCGACGACGGCCACACGGTCGGGCTGTCGATCTGCGGCGAAGGTGTGCCGCTGGTGATGGTGCACGGGATCATCGCCGAAGGGATGCTGTATGCACGCACCCTGCGACGGCTGGCCGGGATGGGGTTCCGCGTGATCGCGGTCGACAGTGCCGGCCACGGTCGCACCGATGGTCTGGGTCGTCGCGGCTGGGACTGGGCCAACTACATCGACCTCCACGAGCGGGTGCTCGACCACCTGGGCATCGAGCGGGCGGTCTTCATGGGCCATTCGATGGGTGGGCGGGTCGTCGTCGACCTGGCGGCACGTCGCCCCGAGCGGGCGATCGCCGTCATCCCGATCAACGCGGCGATCGGCCGTGGGTGGGACACGATGACCTCGATGGCCAAGTACGTGCCCGGGCTGTTCCCGCTCGGTGTCGGCCTCCTGGTGACCGACACCCTCTCCAGCGCAGTCCGTGGCCGCAAGCAGATGGGGTCCATCGCCCGGCTCGCCGCGCCGTCGCTCGTCGATCGCATCCGGGCCCTGCCGTCGATGCCGGCGGCATTGTTCGCGACCGCAACCGACCAGGGCTCCGACGACATGCTCCGGACCCTGGCCCACCACGACGTGCCGGTCGTGGTGCTCCACGGCGACCGTGACCTGACCATCTGGTACCCCTTCGCCAAGGACGCAGCCCGATCGGCCAACGGGACGATGATCCGCGTCGAGGGTGCTCGCCACTCCTGGCTCCTCGAGAACGCCGACAGTCTTCCGGCCATGATCGGCACGCTCCTCGACGGTCCACTGGCGGACGCGCTCGACGCGGCCGCGGCGAGGATCGACGACCTCTACGGCCCGGAGGCGCTCGCCCTCACCCTGGATCGTCCGGTCTCGAAGCCGTACCAACTCGAGCCAGGCCACGACTGGCGCCTCGACCCGCTCGACTGAGCGGTCGCTGCCCGACCCTCCCCGGCGACCGCAACGTGCCGATCGGTACGTACCGCGCCGGAAACGACAT
>JBFIHN010000221.1:0-6169 GCA_041601775.1 Acidimicrobiales bacterium | reverse complement strand
CGAGGACCCGAGGGCGGTCACTCCGATGGCACGCCGAGCACGTCGGCGGCGTAGGCAGTCCAGCGCTTGTAGTCGACCTTGCCGTTGGCGGCTCGACCCAGTGAGTCGACGGGGACGATCCGCTTGGGAGCCTTGTACGCCGCGAGTCGGGCCTTGACGTGGCCGATCAGGTCGGCGTCGCCGAGGTCGGCGCCGACCAGGGGTTCGACGACGGCGGTGATGGCCTGACCGAACCGTTCGTCGGGCAGGCCGACGACGACGGCGTCGTGGACGAGGGCGTGCTCCTTGAGCGCCTCCTCGACCTCCTCGGGGAAGACCTTCTCGCCGCCGGTGTTGATGCACACCGAGCCACGTCCGAGGAGCACGAGCGTGCCGTCGGGTTCGACGCGGGCATAGTCGCCGGGCATCGAATAGCTGATGCCGTCGACCCGCACGAAGGTCTCGGCCGACTTGGCCGGGTCCTTGTAGTAGCCGATGGGGACGTGCCCCTTGATGGCGACCTTGCCGATCTCGTCGTCGCCGGGCGCCAGGAGGCGTCCGTCGTCGGTGATGACCTGGGTCTTGGGTCCGAGCGTGAAGGTGGCGGTCTTGGCCGAGTCGTTGTCGCCCCCGGAGACCGAACTGGCCATGCCGATGGCCTCGGACGAGCCGAGCGAGTCGACCAGCAGCATGCGGGGGTTGTGGCGGAGCAGGCCGTCCTTGCTCGCCTGGCTCCACATCACGCCGGACGAGAGCACGACGCGGAGGGAGGAGATGTCCCAACGATCGGGCTCGGCCTCGAGTGCTGCGAGGATGGGTCGGGCGAAGGCATCGCCGACGATGGCGGTGTTGTTGACCTGTCTGGACTCGATGGCGTCGAGGAGTTCGACGGCGTCGAACTTCGCACCCGTCAACGTGACGACCGACCCGCCGACCGTGAGCGCGGTGAACGCGTTGAACGCACCGGTGCCGTGCATCAGGGGACAGGCCGGAAGCGTGCGGATGCCCGGGGTCGAGCACACCGTGCGGACGTGGTCGAGGTCGGCGTCCTCGGGGAAGTGCCGCTTGCGGGGCGCGCCTTCGTTGAGCACGAGGAGCAGGTCGTCGTGGCGCCACATCACGCCCTTGGGCATGCCCGTGGTGCCGCCGGTGTAGAGCAGATAGAGGCTGTCGCCGGACCGACCCCATGGGGCCACGGTGCGCGGGGCGCCCGAGGTCGCAGCCTGTTCGTAGGGAAGCGCCCACGCCGGGCACGGCCCGGTGCCGTCGTCGACCCACAGCCATGCCCGGACGCCCGGGACCCGTTCGCGGAGCGACTCGATGCGGTCGGTGAAGCGCCCCTCGAAGACCACGACCGACGTGTCGGCGTTGTCCCACAGGTAGACGAGTTCGTCATCGACGTAGCGGTAATTGGTGTTGACCGGGGCCAACCCCAGCTTGAACGCTGCGAAGACGGTCTCGAGGTACTCCGGACGGTTCGTGAGGTACTGGGCGACGGTGGTGCCTTCGGTGGCGCCGGCGTCGAGGAGGCCCTGTGCCACCCCGTCGGCACGAGCGTCGAAATCGGCCCAGGACACGACGCGGTCGCCGTGCAGGAGCGCCGGCGCGTGAGGGATCGTCTCCGCGATCGTCTCCCAGGTGTCGGCGAAGTTCCATGCGGTCATGGGCGCATCGTAGGGAACGTGCCGCGGCGGACCATCCTCCACCCGCCGTTCTGGTGATCGGATGACACCACCAGATGGCGCGGTCGTTCACCAGAACGATCGTGTGGGGTTCTGGTGAACGATCGGCACCACCAGATGGCGCGCGCGTTCACCAGAACGGGATCGGGGTGGGGTGGGTGCTACGAGGCCAGGTCGGCGAGGATCCCGGCGTTGGCCGGGTGGCGCAGCTTGCTCATCGCACGTGCCTCGATCTGGCGGATGCGCTCACGGGTCAGGTCGAAGTGACGACCGACCTCGTCGAGGGTGCGGGGTTCGTGGCCGTCGAGGCCATAGCGCAGGATCAAGATGCGCTGCTCGCGATCGTCGAGGCCCTTGAGCCCGGCGAGCACGTCGCCACGGGTGGCTTCGGTGACGGCGTCGCCCTCGGGGTCGTCCTCGGCGACGGCGGCGAGGTCGCCGAGCGTCATGTCGCCGTCATCGGAGAGGCCGTCGTCGAGCGACTTGGCGATACGGGCCGAGGCGAGGATCTCTTCGATCTTGGCCGGCGGATGGCCGACCTCGACGCTGAGCTCCTCGAGGGTCGGCGGGCGGCCGAGCTTCGACTCGAGCATGCCGCGCGCCTTGTCGATCTGCTTGAGCAGGTCGTGGGCGTGGACCGGCAGGCGGATCGTGCGGGCGGTGTTGGCCACGCCACGGGTGATGGCCTGGCGGATCCACCACGTCGCGTAGGTGGAGAACTTGAAGCCCTTGCGGTGGTCGAACTTCTCGACCGCGTGGATCAGTCCGAGGTTGCCCTCCTGGATGAGGTCCAGCAGCGGCAACTCGGTGCGGTGGTACTTCTTCGCGATGGAGACGACCAGACGCAGGTTCGCGTTGACGAACTGCTCGGTCGCACGATCGCCGGCACGCACCTGGCGGCGCATCTTCGCCTTCTCGGCCGGCGTGACGTCCTCCTCGGCGGCAAGGCGCTCACGTGCGTCGACACCGGCCTGGACCAGGGCGCCGAGGCGAGCCTCGTCTTCCTTGGTCAAGAGCGCGTGGCGCCCGATGTCGTTCAGGTACAACCGGACGATGTCTTCGTCGGATTCACCCGAACGTGTGGCGCGTGCTGCTGGGCTCACGGGTACGACGACCTCCAGGACGGGGAGAGAGAGTTCTTCGGGGCACGTCGGGGGAACGTGGCATGGCCGGGAAAACCACCCGGCTTCCGATGCTACCTGGGAATTCCCGGTTCAACGGAAGAAATCCTGCCTGCGGGTGGTTTCGCGCAGAATTTCTTGAGCGGGAGGGTCCGGGATCGCCCCTCGAGCGCTCGTGCAGCGTACGGTCCGGTCGGTGGATTTCGACTTCCCCGGCGACGACGACCCTCGTAGGGAGGCGGTCCGAGCGTGGATCGCCGAGCATCCGGAGCCGACCGGGCGCGAGCTCGCCGAGGCCGGTTACGTGGCCCCGCACTGGCCTGCACCGTGGGGTCTCGACGCCGACCCGATCCACCAGATCCTCATCGACGAGGAGCTGAAGGCCGCGGGGATCAAGCGCCCCACCAACACCATCGGCATCGGCTGGGCCGGCCCCACCATCGTCCATGCCGGCACCCAGGAGCAGAAGGAGCGGTACCTGTTCCCGCTGCTGTCGGGCGAGGAGATCTGGTGTCAGCTCTTCTCGGAGCCCGAGGCCGGCTCGGACCTGGCCAACCTGTCGACGCGTGCGGTCCGAGACGGCGACGAGTGGGTGATCACCGGCCAGAAGGTCTGGACGTCGGGGGCGCGCGAGTCGAAGTTCGGGATCCTGATCGCCCGGACCGACACCGATGTGGCCAAGCACGCCGGCGTCACCTACTTCCTCTGCCCGATGGACACGCCGGGCATCACGATCAACCCGTTGCGCGAGATGACCGGCGTCGCCCTGTTCAACGAGGTCTTCCTCGACGAGGTGCGGATCCCGGACAGCCTGCGGGTGGGCGAGGTCAACCAGGGCTGGGGACTCGCCAAGGTCACGTTGGGCAACGAACGGGTGTCGTTGTCGTCCGGCGGCCTGCTGTGGGGCCTGGGGCCCACGTCGTGGGACTTCTTCGACGAGGTGCTCGCTGCCGGCGGCACCGACGACCCGATCCTGCGCGACCGGATCGCGTCCCTCTACATCGAGGCCAAGATCCTGGATCTCATCCGGTTGCGCACGGTGTCGGCCAAGGTCCGTGGTGAGCAGCCGGGCCCGGAGGCCTCGATCCGCAAGGTCATGGCCGACGAACACGGCCAGGCGATCATGGAGTTGGCCAAGGACCTCGCGGGGACCCACGGGCTCCTCGAACACGTCGGCCCGTTCCAGCGTCCCGATCTGCGGGGCTGGCACTTCGGCTACCTCTTCGCCCGGGCGCTCACGATCGGCGGTGGCACGGGCGAGGTCCAGCGGAACATCCTGGCGGAGCGGGTCCTGGGCCTTCCCCACGACGTCGACGTCGAGGCCGGCAAGACCTGGTCCGAGGCTCGTCGCAGCTGATCGCGGAGTTACGGGCCGGCGCCGACGGCGTGCCAACATTGCCGCCATGGTGACCGCCCCAGCGCTGCTGTCCCGCGACGACATCTCCGACGCCGACATCGCCCGCGTGATCGGCAACGATGCCGACCTCGCTCGCAAGTCCAAGGTCGTTGCGTTCGTCGACCTCCCGGGCGTGCCCGAGGGGACGCCAGGCAGGGTCGCCCTCGTGGGCGGCTGGGACAAGTGGATCCGCTACACGGTCCTCTTCGACAACGGCGTCGACATCGGCTCCCTCAATCGGGAGCTGCTCGCGCCGGCGAAGAAGTACGCCGAGCTCGCGGCTCGGCGCACCGATGCGATCGAGTCGGGTGCGTTCGACCAGACCGCGGCCGACGAGTCGGGTGCGGGCGAGGCCTCCGGCGGCGCCGCGGCAGCGAGCGGTGACTCGCCCGTGGTCAACGGCGTGACGATCCCCGGCTACCTGATCGAGCGGTCCAAGTCCGCTCGCGAACGCCTGGGCGCCTAGCCGCACCCGCCCGCACGGCCCTTGCTCGCTCGAGCGGGCCGGGGCATCCACCGGCGTCCCGGGCAATTGCCTCGGGTCCGTGGGTACTGCAGACTCCCGGCCATGGACCGGACAATTCGGGCAATTCGTACGATCGTGGGGAGCACGATCGTGCTGGTGATGCTCGTCTCCGCCGGGGCCACACCAGCCGGGGCGCAGGGCGTCGACTGGCCCGAGGCCGGCCAGACCGTGAAGGGGCTCGGACACGATGGTTCGCCGCCGGCTCGCCATCCGGATGCGTCGTCGCCACTGATCGCGCTGACGTTCGACGACGGCCCGCACCCGACACGGACTCCGGCCGTGCTCGACATCCTCAAGCGGAACCGCATCCGGGCCACGTTCTTCGTCGTCGGCTCGAGTGCACAGCGTTACCCCGATCTGATCCGCCGGATGGCGGCCGAGGGGCACACCGTGGCCGCCCACACGATGAACCACCCGAACCTGACCACGATGTCGGCCGGTGGTCAGTCGGCGGAGATCCGGGGAAGCGCAGACGTCCTGGACTCGATCCTCGGTGCGGGTTCGACGCAGTGCATGCGGCCCCCGTACGGGGCGTACAACGCCACCACCGTCGACGTCGCCCGTGACCGGGGCCTGGGCATCGTCCTCTGGAGCCGTGAAACCGGCGACACGAGGGGTGCATCGCACGGGCAGATGGTCGCGAACGCCATGTCGACCTCGCTCGACGGTGGCCGCGGCATCGTGTTGATGCACGACACGAAGTCCGCCACGGTCTCGGCGCTGCCCGACATCATCAGCGCCTACCAGGCTCGCGGCTACCGGTTCGCCACGCTGTGCGGCGACGGTCGGGCCCCGGACATCGCCCAGTCCGACCTCCGGTACGTCCGGGCCTCGTTCCGGTTGTTCCTCGGCCGTGAGGCGAGTGCCGACGAACTCGTCGAACGCGGGTCCCGCCTGTACTACGGCTACGGGCGTGCCGATCTCGCGGTGGCGCTGGTCCGGAGTCCCGAATGGGTGAGCCGGGCCGTCGACCAGGTCTATCGTCAGACGATCGGCCGTCCCGGCGATGCCGGCGGCCGGGCCTACTGGACCGACGTGGTCCGCCGGGGAACCCGGATCACCGATCTCGGCGCCTACATGTTGGCGAGCGACGAGTTCTACTCGCAGTCGGGCCGCGACGCGAACGGTTTCGTCCAGCGGCTGTATCAGCGGGTGTTGGGCCGGTCGGCAGATCCGTCGGGCCTGGCCTACTGGCGAGACGTCCTCGCCCGAGGTGCCAGCCGGTACGACGTCGCCCAGGCCTTCTACGCGTCCGTCGAATCACGCCGGACGCGGGTCCGGGGAACGTTCTCCGCCGTGCTCGGTCGTAGCCCGGATCCCGGTGGTCACGCCTACTGGGCCGGACAACTGCTCGTCATGGACGACGTGTCGCTGGCATCGTTCCTCGCCCAGAGCGACGAGTTCTACGCCCGCGCGCAACGGACGGGCGCCTGAGACCCCGATTCTCGACGCCGTAGGCGTCGGG
>JBFIHN010000220.1:0-6188 GCA_041601775.1 Acidimicrobiales bacterium | reverse complement strand
TGACCTACGACGACTCCCCCACTCCACCGACCGACGCCGGCTCGTATGCCGTCGTGGCGACCGTCGACGAGGAGGGCTACGACGCAACGCAGACGACCGGCACCCTCACCATCGCCGAGGCGACCCAGACCATCTCCTTCGGCCCGCTCGGCGACATCGACTTCGGTGATCCCGCCGTGCCGCTCGCGGCGACGGCGACCTCTGGGTTGCCGGTCGGCTTCGTCGTCTCCGGACCATGCACCACCGATGGCGGTTCGGTGACCGCGACCAACGCCGGTCAGTGCTCGGTCACGGCCGTCCAGGCCGGTGACGGCAACTGGGCACCGGCGGCCACCGTGACCCGCATCTTCACCATCGCCGGTGCGGCGTCGACCCTCACGGTGACCGGCTGGGCTGCCACCTACGACGGGACACCCCATGCCGTCGGGGTCACGACCGATCCCGCCGGCCTCGCCACGGCCACCACCTACGACGGCTCGCCCACGCCGCCGACCGACGCCGGTTCCTACGCCGTGGTCGTCACGGTGACCGAGACCGGCTACGACCCCGAGCAGACGACCGGGACGCTCACCATCGCCCAGGCCCCGCAGACGATCACGGTCGGGCCCTTCGGGCCCCAGGTGTTCGGCGACGGCGGCATCGACCTCGTGGCGACGGCGACCTCCGGGCTCCCGGTGAGCTTCGCCGCAGCCGGCCCGTGCACGATGACCGGCAACCACATGAACCAGACCGGCGCCGGCGACTGCTCCGTCACGATGTCGCAGGCCGGTGACGACAACTGGCTCGCCGCCACCGATGTGATCGCGAACGCGGAGATCGCGCCTGCGGTCTCCGCGACCGCGCTGGATGTCCCCGTCGCGGACACCGCCGTGGGGACCGACGCGACCTTCACGGCCACGGTGACCGGTGTCGGGACCCCCATCGGCACCGTGACCTTCACGGCCGACACCGGCGCAACGGAGATCGTCCCCCTCGTCGCCGGCGTGGCGACCTGGGTGGTCGACGACCTGCCGCTCGGACCGTCCGCGATCACCGCCGACTACAACGGCGACAACGACCACCTCGTGTCGGCTGCCGGACCGGTGACGCACGCTGTGGTGACCGCCGCGCTGGCCATCACCGGGCTGCCGAACGAGATCGAGGCCGCCGACGACGTCGACGTCACGGCGACCGGATTCGCGCCCGGCGAGGAGGTGTCGTTCGTCTTCGAATCCGACCCGGTCGATGTCGGGACGGCGACAGCCGACGCGAGGGGAACGGCAGTCCTGTCGTTCGCCATCCCCGACGTCGGCGCCGGGGCACACACGCTCCGGGCCACGGGCGCCGACTCCGGGCTCGAGACCACGGCGGGCACGACCATCACCGAGATCGTCACGCCCCCGACGACCGGCACCACACCCACGACCGGCACCACACCCACGACCGAGACCACCCCGACCGAACAACCGGCGACCGTCGTGGCCGCACCGGACCGTCGGTCGGCCACCGGCCCCACCACGAACCCCGGATCCCGCAGCACCGGCGGGCTGGCGCAGACCGGCGGCGGGACCACCCAGCCACTCGCCACGGTCGGAGCACTCTTCCTGCTCGCCGGCATCGTCCTCGCCGGGCAGCAACGCCGACGCCTGCGCTGATCACCGCGTTCCCCGGCGGGAACCCCTGACCGGTCGGCGGACCGCTCAGGACGACGTCGCTGCCGATCGGCCCCACGACGGGACCGATCGGCGGCCTCGTCCGTCGGTCGGATCGTCTGCCGCATCGGGCACCGAGCCCGCGTCAGGGCGTGACGATGATCTTGCAGTGTTCGTCGGGGTTGCCCAGCGCGTCGAACGCCCCGGCCACGCCGTCGAGACCGACGGAGCCGGTCATCATCGGCGCAACGTCGTAGTCCCCCTCGGCGATCGAACGGAGGCTCTCGCCGAACTCCATCGGGTCGTAGGCGACCACGAAGTTGATCTGGAGTTCCTTGCCGATGCCGTAGAAGGGGACGATCGTGTCGTGCTCCATGCACACACCGACGACCACGACACGGGTCTGGGGCGGGGCCTCGCGCATGACGTCGTTGATGACGCCCGGGACGCCGATCGCCTCGAAGACGACGAGCGACCTGCTCCCACCCGCTCGCCGCCACGCGTCGAAGGCCGGTTCGTCGTTCGGGTCGACGACATCGGACGCGCCCATCGCCGTGGCGATGTCCCGGCGGGCGGCGGAGAAGTCGGCGGCGACGATGGTCTCGACACCCTTGGTGCGCAGCGCAGCGATCACCGCAAGACCGACCGGGCCGCAGCCCAGGACGAGCGCTCCCTCCCGCTCGGTGATCCTCGACTTGTTCACCGCGTGGAGTCCGACCGCCATCGGCTCGGTCAGCGCAGCACGCTCGGCGTCGAGGCCGTTGGGGACCTCGAGCAACATCGGGGCCGAGAGCAGCATCCGTTCGGCGTACCCACCGACGACCGTGTTGCTGTAGACGATCGGCGAGATGCCGGTCGCGCCGAGCAGGATCGGGATCGACGTGATCAGGGAGCCGGGCGCCGGTCCCTCGGTGTCCGGGCCGTACTCGAGGACCTCGGCCGAGAACTCGTGGCCCATGAAGACGTCGCGGGACAGGTCGGGCTTTGCGTTCCCGAGGTCGGGCATGCCCCCCATCTCGTCCTGCAGTTCGAGCATCGAGTGCCCGTGCTCGGCGAAGTGGAGGTCGCTGCCGCAGATGCCGCAGGCCTTGACCTCGACCAGGACCTGGCCGGTCGCCGGCTCGGGTTCGGCGACGTCGTCGGCGACCACCATCTGGCCGTCTCGGAGGACTGCGGCTCTCATCGGTCGATCCCTTCGAGGAAGCGGAGCAGGGAGTCGTTGACCGGCCCGGGCGCTTCTTGTTGGACCCAGTGCCCTGCGCCGTCGATGATCGTGTTGCCGCGGAAGTCGTCGAGCCATGCCGTCTGCCCGTCCGGCGGACTCATGACGAGCACAGGGTCGGCGCCGCCGCCGATGAACGCCGAGGGCATGGCGAGGTGCTTGTCCTGGTTCTGCGGGGTCAGCTCCCAGTTGCGGTCCATGTTGCGGTACCAGTTGATGCCCCCGGTGAACCCGGTGCGGGCGAACTCGGCGACGTAGAAGTCGAGTTCGTCCTGGCCCAGCCAGGCGGGA
Organism: Acidimicrobiales bacterium; assembly: GCA_041601775.1. Taxonomy (GTDB): domain Bacteria; phylum Actinomycetota; class Acidimicrobiia; order Acidimicrobiales; family Salinilacustritrichaceae; genus Salinilacustrithrix. The sequence goes on along the minus strand of JBFIHN010000220.1, from coordinate 3,044 downwards.
AGCCCGTCGGGCTCGGGGATACGGTCGACGAAACCGCGACCGTCGTCCACCGCCATGGTGATCGCCTGCTCCGCGTCCTCGTCGCCCTCCCGGAGGGCCACGCCGCAGAGCAGACGGCGCATCGTGCGCGCCGGATCGGCGCCGAGCTCGGCGTCGGCGACACCGGGTTCCTGGAAGTAGACGATGTAGAAGAAGCTGTCGGCGAAGACGTGCCGCATCATCGCGACCGGCGCCATCGGGGTCCGCGGGAGGAACGGCACGCTCATGCCCACCACGCCGTTCACTCGTCCGGGGTGCAGGAGCGCCATCTGCCAGACGACCATCGAGCCCCAGTCATGGCCCACGAAGGTGGCGTCGGCCGCGCCCGCGTCGTCGAGGAGCCCACAGAGGTCGTCGGTGAGGTGCACGATGTCGTAGTCCGTGACCTCCTCCGGCCGCGACGACCGGCCGTAGCCCCGCTGGTCTGGCGCGAGGACCCGGTAACCGGCCGCGGCCAACGCCGGGATCTGGTGCCGCCACGAGTAGGCGAGTTCGGGGAAGCCATGGGCCAGGACGACGACGGGGCCGTCCTCGGGTCCGGCGTCGAGGACGTGGAGGTCGACGCCGTTCGTGGCCACGGTTCGTGCCGTGACGCCGGCGATGTCGGTGGGGCTCGTACTCATGGGGCGACGGTCTCCCTGTCGTTGGGGTCAGGATTGTCGGGCTCCGTGTCGCCGGCGAGCATCGCCAGGAGTTCGGAACGGCAGGGGCCCTCGCGTGGGGGCAAGGGGTGGTCGTCCGGGTTGGCCATCACCTCGGCCATGCGGGTCATGGTGGCGGCATCGGTCATCAAGTCGGCCGGCGTCGCGAGCATGTTCATGAACCGGGCCAGGGCCCGACCGATGATCGGGTCGGTGGCCGCCGCGGCGAACACGGCACCCATCCCACGCGCGGCGTCACCGCCAGCGGACGCACCGCCGCGTCCTGCGGGATCCGCACCCATCTTGTCCATCTGCACCGACGCATCGAACCACGGTTCGATGTGCGCGACGGCCGCGGTCTCGTAGGCGACCGCTCGGGCGAGTGGGTCGCCGGCATGGGCCGAGAAGGCGTCGGCGAGGTCGATCGCCTGGATCAACGCGATCGAACACCCGCGGCCGTAGAGCGGGTTCGTGCAGGTGTGGGCGTCGCCGAGCGCATGGAACCCGGCCACGACGGGCGCACCCGAGGGCTCGACGAAGCGGCGGCGCCGGTTGAGGAGGCCGCCCATGGGACGCACGCCACCGATCGGTTCGAGCGGACCGTCGCGGAAGAAGCGGTCCGGGCCGGGGAGGGCCCGACACGCGCGCTCGAATCGGGCGGCATCGCCGAGGGCACTCCGCAGTTCCTTGTCGTCGGCCCGCACGGCGAGGGTGATCGACAGGGTCTCGCCGTCGCCCGGGACCCCGAGGAACTTGACGAAGCCCAGATCACCGCCGAGCTTGGCGTCGACGCCGATCTCGGGTCGGTCGGGGAGTTCGTACCAGCGCGACAGGTACACGAGGCCGCTCTGCACGACGGTCTCGTCGATCTCGACGCCGACGTCCGAGAGCCACGCGTCGACGGGGCCACGACGACCGGTCGCGGCCACGACGACGTCGGCCTCGACGACTGACCCGTCGTCGAGTCGCACCCCGGTGACGGTCGGCGGCACTCCGCCGGCGTCGGCCATCGTGAGTCCCGCCACGCCGACGCCGGATCGGGTGGTGACCCGGCCCTCGGCCGCGACCGTGCGGCGCAACACCCACTCGAACGTCGTGCGCCGCACGACCAGGACCTGGAGGTCCTCGTCGCCGGGCATCGGCGCGCCGAGATCGGTCGTGGTCGGCATGGTCGTGCAACCGGCCTCGAGCAGGGCGTCGAGCACGTCGGGGAACCGTGCACGGAGCTCGACAACCAACCGCGCGAGGAAGCCGTGCGTCTGGTGGACCTGCGGCGCCCCCCGGCGCTCGGCGGCGAACGCCGCGTCGGCATCCGCGGCATCCGGGATCTCGTCGCGTTCGAGCACGGTGACGGCATGGCCGGCACGGCCCAGAGCGAGTGCCGTGCACAAGCCGCCGATGCCCCCACCGACGACGACGACTCGTTCGGATCCCATCACACCCCACCTTGGAAACATCCGTTTCCAGTGACGCTAGGACGGGGTCACCGACCCGTCAACCGATGTGTGTGTCCATCAGGAGAGATCGGCGCTCTCCAGATAGGCGACGGCGACGTCGGTCCGACCTTCGGACGAGGGGTGGTAGTCGCGGCGCAGGTAGCGGGGCACCGATCCGGCGAGCATGCCGAAGGTGGGCAGGCGGCCCTGACGTCCGGCGCGCAGGAACTGGCGAAGGCTGGCCCGTCGACGCCCGCGGACCTCCGGGTCGTGACGCATCAGGTGGTCGGTGCCGGCGAACCACAGCGAGAACAAGCCGACGAAGACGACGACCATGAAGGCGGCCCGCCGCACCTCGCCGCCGCCCAGCGCCCGGTACGTGTCGAAGGCGACACTGCGATGCTCGACCTCCTCGGCGCCGTGCCAACGCAGCAGGTCCATCATCGCCGGGTCGGCGCCGGCCTCGTCGAGCCCGCGGGAGACCACGATCCACCAGCCCATCACCGCCGTGAAGTGCTCGATGGCGGCGATGCCGGCCAGCTGGTCGAGCAGGTAGCGCCGCGCCAGGTAGCGCTGCACCGGGCCCGGCAACCACGACGGGGCTTCCTTGGCCGGGACCATGGCGAAGCCGCGCTCGACGAACCGGGTGAAGGCCCTGTGGTCGATGCCGTTGGCAGCGAGGTGGTCGAGCACCACGGTGTGGGCGCGCGCGTGTGTGGCTTCCTGGCCGATGAACGCCTTCACGTCTCGTGCGAGGGCTTCGTCATCGACGAGCGGGAGCGCGCTCCGGTACACCTCGCAGAACCACTTCTCGCCGGCCGGCAGGAGGAGGTGGAGGACGTTGGCGACGTGGGTGGTGTGCGGGTCGTCAGGCACCCAGTGATTCGGCGTGGCCGAGTAGTCGAAGGCGACGCGGCGGGGGCGGAAC
>JBFIHN010000219.1:0-6220 GCA_041601775.1 Acidimicrobiales bacterium | reverse complement strand
CGCGTCGGCCCCGGCGACCTCGGCCACGACCGACCGGACGTGGGCGCACATGGCCTGCGCGTCGTCCGCCGTCGCCGTGCGACCGGTACCGATCGCCCAGATGGGTTCGTAGGCGATGACCATCGCCCCGACCTGGTCCGGCTTGACCTTGGTCAGCCCGGCACGGATCTGGCCTTCGACCTTCGACTCTGCGTCGCCGGCCTCACGCTCGTCGAGCGTCTCGCCACAACACATGATCGGCGTCATGCCGGCCTTGAGGATGGCGTGGACCTTGGCGTTGACGTCGTCGTCGGTCTCACCGAAGATCTCCCGCCGTTCGCTGTGGCCGACGATGACGTACTCGACGTCGAGCTTGGCCAGCATCGACGGAGACACCTCGCCGGTGAACGCACCCTTCTCCTCGAAGTGGCAGTGCTGGGCCCCGAGACCGATCGGGATGCGATCGGCGTCGATCACCGTCTGGATCGACCGGAGGTCGGTGAACGGTGGATGCACCGTGACCTCGACGTGCTCGGCGTCGTCGGTCGTGATCTCGTATCCCAGCTTCTGGACGAGTTGGATCGCCTCGAAGTGGTTGTTGTGCATCTTCCAGTTGCCGCTGATGATCGGCTTCCGGCTCGGCTTCTTGGCCATCTCTGGTCACTCCCCCCGAAGGGCTACGAGACCCGGTAGGTCCCCTTGTTCGAGCAGTTCGAGCGACGCGCCGCCACCGGTGGAGATGTGGTCGATGTCGCGTGCCAGTCCGAACTCTGCCACTGCGGCGGCGCTGTCACCGCCACCCACGACCGTGAACGCCTTCGCCTCGGCCACGGCTTCGGCGACCGTGCGGGTGCCGGCGGCGAAACGCGGGTCCTCGAACACGCCCATCGGGCCGTTCCAGAAGATCGTCTTGGCCTCGTGGATCAAGTCGGTGAACTCGGCGCTGGTGCCGGGTCCGATGTCGAGACCCATCCAGCCCTTCGGGATGGTGGTGTGCAGTTGGCGCACCTCTCCCCCGGCCTCGGGATCGCCGATCGTGCCGCCCGGGCCCATGGCCGTGACGTCGACGGGGAGGTGGATCTTGTCGCCGTCGCTCGCCAGGAGGCGGTTGCAGGTCTCGACCATCTCCTCCTCGAAGAGCGAGTCGCCGATGTGGTGACCCTGGGCGGCGAGGAAGGTGAAGCACATCCCGCCGCCGACGATCAGGTGGTCGACGATGGGGAGCAGCGCCTCGATGACGCCGATCTTGTCGCTGACCTTCGATCCGCCGAGGATGGCGAGGAACGGGTGGCGGGCGTGCTCCCGCATGCCGCCGAGGACCTCGACCTCCTTGGCCAGCAGTCGGCCGGCGGCCGACGGCAGGTGCTGCGGCGGACCGACGATGCTGGCGTGGCTGCGATGGCTGGCACCGAACGCGTCGTTGACGTACGCGTCCTGCCCCTCGATCAGCGTGGCCACGAACGCCGGGTCGTTGCCGGTCTCGCCCGGATCGAACCGCAGGTTCTCGAGCAACGTGACGCCGGGCGCCAACTCGGCGAGCTTGGCGCGCACCGGCGTCATGTCGTACTTCGGGTCCGGTTCGCCCTTGGGACGGCCGAGGTGGCTGCACGCCGTGACCGTCGCACCGTGCTCCTGGAGCCACTGGATCGTGGGCAGTGCGGCACGGATGCGCAGGTCGTCGGTGATCTCGCGGGTCCCGTCGGGGAGCTCGCGGAGGGGGACGTTGAAGTCGGCGCGCAGGAGCACCCGCTTCCCGTCGAGGGGAAGCAGGTCCTCCAGCTGCGGTACGGCGGTCAAGTCTCTAGCTGCAGACGATGCCGACGAGGTCGACGAGGCGGTTCGAGTAGCCCCATTCGTTGTCGTACCAGCCGCTGATCTTGGCGAGGTTGCCGTTGGCCATGGTCAGGCCGGAGTCGAAGGTGCAGCTGGCCGGCGAGCCGACGATGTCGGTGCTCACGAGCGGCGCCTCGCTGTAGTCGAGGACCTTGCTGAGCGGGCCGTCGGCGGCCGCCTTGGCGAACGCCTCGTTGATGGCTTCGGCCGTGGCGTCGGTCTTGAGCTGCGCCGTGAAGTCGGTGACCGAACCGGTGGGGACCGGGACTCGGAGGGCGGTGCCGTCGAGGCGTCCGTCCATCGACTGCATCACGAGGCTCGTGGCCCGGGCGGCGCCGGTCGAGGTCGGGATGATGTTGATGGCGGCGGCACGGGCACGGCGGAGGTCGCTGTGCGGGCCGTCGACCAGGGCCTGGTCGCCGGTGTAGGCGTGGATCGTGGTCATGAAGCCCTTCTCGACACCGAAGGTGTCGTCGAGGACCTTGACCATGGGCACGAAGCAGTTGGTCGTGCACGAGGCGTTGGAGATGACCTTGTCGGTCGTGGCGTCGAAGGTGTCCTCGTTCACGCCGACCACGAAGGTCTTGTCGGCGCCGCCGGCGGGGGCCGACACGATGACGAGCGGTGCGCCGCCGTCGAGGTGGGCGCTCGCCTTGTCCTTGGAGTTGAAGATGCCGGTCGACTCGATGACGACGTCGACGCCGAGGTCGCCCCAGGGGAGGTCGCCCGGGTTGCGCTCGGCCAGGACCTTGAGCGTGTCGCCGTCGATGGTGATGCCGTCGTCGGCGACGCCGACCTTGGCGTCGAGGCGGCCCATGACCGAGTCGTACTGGAGCAGATGAGCCATCGTCTCGAGCGAGCCCAGGTCGTTGACAGCGACGAAGTCGATGTCGGCGCCCTGCGCCTTCGCTGCTCGGAAGAAGTTGCGGCCGATCCGGCCGAAGCCGTTGATGCCCACGCGTACGGTCATGGTTCCCACCTCGGGAGGTCAGTGTCTCGACAGAGTCGAGCCAATCCGACCACGCGGACCGCCTCGCCCACAAACAGCGCCCCGCCGTCACCCCACCCCCACCACCACCCCCACCCCAAACTCGACGTCCTCGTCGTCGGGGGCCGACGACAATTGCGTCGAGAATCGGGGTTCGTTGACACTTTCCATGCTTTTCCTGCACTCTCGATCAGATGGAACGCGAACGATGGGAGGACCTGGCCGCCCGCCAGAGCGGGGCCACCGCCCGACGGCAACTCCTCGACCACGGCGTCTCCGGTTCGGCGATCGATCGTGCACTGCGCGCGGGGCGTCTGCTCGCGACCGCGTCGGGGGTCTACGTCGTCCGTGGCAGCCCCGACACCCCGGACCAGCGGCGTTGGGTCGCACTGTCGGCGACCAGGCCCGACGGGGTGCTCGGGTTCGAGTCCGCGGCACGGGTCCGTGGACTGGCCACCGCGAGCGCTGCGGGGCCGACGGTCGTGATCGTCCCCCACAGCGGGTTCCGGCGACTCGCCGGCGTGACCGCCCACCAGATCAACGACGTCCGACCCGACCATGTGGCACCGGTGGGATCGATGCCCGTGACGACGGTTCCTCGGACGATCGTCGACCTCGCGGCCATCTGGCGTCTCGGTCGGATGGCGCTGGTCCTCGACAGCGCAGTCGCCGCCCGACAGACATCGGTCGCGGCGGTCGGCGACTGTCTCCGTTCGGTCGCGCGACGCGGCAAGCCCGGGGTCCGGGTGCTCACCACGCTCCTCGACGAGCGCGGGCCGGGAACCGTGCCGGCGGCCTCGGTGCTCGAAGGCGCGTTCTTCTCGCTGATCGCACGTGCTGAGCTTCCCGCCCCTCGTCGCCAGTACCCGCTCCCCCGCGTCGACGGTGCCGTCGGCCTGGTCGACGCGGCGTGGCCCGAGTGGCGCCTCATCGTCGAGGTCGACGGGCGACGGTGGCACCAACGTCTGGCCGACATGCGTCGCGATCGGGAGCGAGACGTGATGGCGGCAGCGCAGGGCTGGCTCGTCGTCCGGTTCCTCCACGAGCACGTCGTGGGCGCGCCGGACGAGACGATCCGTGAACTGCGAGCCGTGATCGAGGCCCGGATCGCACTCCTCGGTGGGGCCGCCTGAATCCGCACGACCCCACGACCCTCCTCGTCCCCCACGCCCACCTCGAACTCGACGTCAGAGGCGTCGGGGGCCGACGCCTACGACGTCGAGAACGGGGTGGCGAGGACGGTGGCGAGCAGTGCCGGGTCGTGGGCCAGGCCGTGGGGACGGACGACGTCGGCCTCGACGACCGCGACGTCGACGTGACCCTCGCCAGCGGCTCCCGCCTGGACGACGACGACGTCGGGATCGATGCCGTGGGCCCGCAGGCGCCCGACGAGCACGCCGACGTCCGCATCGAGGTTGGCGACCAGCGTGACGGTGGCGGCCGCAGCGTCGATGGCCGAGGCGATGGCGGGAACGGCCGCGACGCCCAACACGCTCGTGAAGAACGATCCGGGGCCGAGGACGATCTGGTCGGCCGAGCCGATGGCCTCGAGGACCTCGGCCGGAACCGGCGGATCCGGTGGGTCGAAACCGATCGACTGCACGCCGCCGACCTCCTCGACCGCGACCTGTCCGCGGACCGTGCCCTCGGACGTGGTGGCGACGAGGTCGACGGCGACACCGGTGGCGGGGAGGATGCGGACCCGCGCCGGGTCGATGCCGAGCCATCCGCTCACCAGATCCGCCGCCCGGCCGAGATCGTGCCCGGCGTCGACCAGACCGGCGAGCACGAGGTTGCCCACCGCGTGCCCCGACAGCGGACCCGACCGGAAACGGTGCTCGAACCCCTGGGCGACGGTCTCCTCGGTGGCCAGCGCCGACAGGCACCGCCGCAGATCGCCGGGAGCCGGCATGTCGAGATCGGCGCGCAGCCGCCCGCTCGAACCACCGTCGTCCCCCGTGGCCACGACGGCCGTCAGGTGCCCGGCGTAGGACTCGATCGCTCGGAGCGACATGGCGAGCCCGTGTCCTCCCCCGATGGCGACGACACGAGGTCCGCCCACGGAGGTCATCGCTCGATGTCCCGATGCGAGACCTTCACCGGCGTCCCGAGCGCGTTGATCCGGCGGCCGAGTTCCTCGGAGATCGCGACGGACCGATGCCGCCCGCCGGTGCATCCGATGGCGATGCTCAGGTAGGCCTTGCCCTCCCGCCGGTAGGCGGGGAGGAGCAGCTCGAACAGGCCGGTCAGGTGGTCGAGGAACCCGCCGGCATCGTCGGATCCCAGGACGTGGTCGCGGACGGCCGCATCCAGTCCGGTCAACGGCCGGAGCTCGTCGACCCAGTGCGGGTTGGGGAGGAAGCGGACGTCGAACACCAAATCGGCGTCGAGCGGGAGGCCGTGTTTGAAGCCGAAGGATCGGACGGTCGTCTGCATCCCGACGTCCGTGTCGGGCTGCCCGAACGCCGCTCGGACCCGGTCGCGCAGTTGGTGGACGTTGAGTTCGGTGGTGTCGATGACCACATCGGCGTCGGCGCGCACCGGCTCGAGCAGCGAACGCTCGGCCTCGATGGCGTCCTCGAGCGTGTCGCCCGTGCTCAGCGGATGGCGGCGGCGGGTCTGCTCGTAGCGGCGGACCAGTTCGCGGGTGGAGCAGTCGAGGAAGAGGATGCGGACACGGGAAACGGCCCGACGGAGCTCGGCGATGGCTTCGAGCAGCTCGGAGTCGTAGTGGCCGGTGCCGGTCACGAGCGCCACGCGCTCGATCGCAGACCCCTTGGCGTCCGCGAGCTCGGACACCTTGGACATGAGCGCCGGCGGCAGGTTGTCGATGACGAACCAGCCGAGGTCCTCGAAGTCGTTGGCCGCCTGGGACCGACCCGCGCCGGACAGGCCGGCGATCACCACATAGTCACTCATGGGAACCGTCGCGCATGGGGCGCAGGCTACCGATGGGCCACCCGGGCGAGCAGTGGCCGACCGTCGGCGGCGACGGCCAGTGCGAAGGCGGCGACCACGACCGTCACCAGCGGGTCGGCCCCGAGGGCGTCGGCAGCGAGGTGCGTCAGCCCTGCCGCCCACCCGAGCACCAACCAGCGTCGCCACTCGGGACGCCGGTCGGCGATCATCACCCCGACGAGCACGAGGATCCCCGCGTCGTAGTAGAGCGCGTGGGGCGAGATGAGCAGCGAACCGGCCACCGCTGCCGCCACCAACACGTCGACGTCATGGCCCCGACGCAGCCACAGGGCCGACAAAACGAGCGCGACGCCGGCGGCCAGCCCGAAGCCGACGACGGTCGCCCCTGTCGAGTCGATCCCGAAGACCGCCTCGGCCGAACCGGGCAACGACACGAAGTTCTGCACGTTGAACGGCGTGTCCACGTCGTCGAGGAAGGCGATGGCGTCGGCCCACGCCGAT
>JBFIHN010000218.1:0-6293 GCA_041601775.1 Acidimicrobiales bacterium | reverse complement strand
CGCTGCTGGTCGACTGAGCCCTCAGCCGAGCCGTCGTCGGGCCGTGGACGTGCCGGCGCCGGTGGCCAGGATCGCGGCGATGGCGATCAGCACGAGGACCAGGGGCGTGTCGGCCGGCTCGTCGATCACGAACGGTTGCGGCGCCGAGGTCTCGCCGGGCTGACCCGGTTCGATCACGGCCGGATCGACGTCGCCGGTGGGAACGGTCGTGGCCGATGCCGGGTCGACCGATGGCGCTGCCGCCACTGCCGCCGCCGCGTTGATGACCCCGGTGCCGAACGTCGGGTCGGCACCGGGTTCGCCGAGATCGTCGGCCGTACCGAGCATCGTCTCGATCGCCGATGCCGGGTCGAGGCCGGCGCTGAGCAGGAGTGCGAGGAGTCCCGAGACGTGGGGCGCGGCCATCGACGTGCCCGACAGACAGGCGTAGGCGTCGTCGTCGTCCACCGACCAGTAGGTCGACAAGATGCCCACGGGATCACCGTCCTGGGCGCAGCTGTCGGCGGTGTCGCCTCCCTCGCCGCCGGGGGCGGCGACGGCCCACCGGGCGCGCCCGACACCGTTCGCATAGCTGGGGATCGTGTCGTCGCGGGCGACCGCGGAGACGACCACGGCCGGCGCATCGCCGAAGTCCGCCGTGAGGACGAACTGGTTGCCGGCGGCCACCACGGGAATCGCTCCGCCGTCCCAGGCGTAGCGGACGGCATCGACGAAGCCCGGCCCGAACACGCTGTTCGTGGTCGATCCCAACGACAGGTTGATGACGTCGGCGCCGTGGTCGGTGGCCCAGCGCACGGCGGCGGCGACATCGGGGGCGCGGCCGGCCGAGTCACAGTCCGGGCACGGACGGTGCAGCACCTTGATCGGCATGATCCGGGCGCCCGGCGCGACCCCGGCGACACCGACCCGGTTGCCGGCGACGGCCGCAGCGATGCCGGCCACGTGCGTGCCGTGACCGTCGTCGTCCTGGGCCGACCCGGTGCATCGGGCAGCGTCGCCGCCGGTGTCGTGGCACGCCGTGCCCGGAACCAGGTTCGGCGCGAGATCCTCGTGGTCGAGGGCGACGCCGGAGTCGACCACGGCGATGACGACACCGTCGCCGCGGGCGGTGTCCCACGCCGACACCGCCCCGATCCGGTCGAGGCCCCATTGCAGTCCGGCGTCGTGGGCGATGTCACCGGTGGTGACGCCACCGGCGGACGCCGAGGCCGCGAGCGGGCCCAGAGCGCACAGCGCCAGCGCGATGGAGGCCCACCACCGCCCCGATGCTCGTCGCACGTCCACCACTGCATTGTGGTGGACAGCGGCGTCCGGCGGCGGACGCCGGATCAGAGCTTGCGCATCACCGTGACGACGGCACCGAAGATCTGGACCTCGTCGGCGTCGAAACGCATCGGCTCGAGCGCCGCGTTGGACGGCACCAGCACGACCTGGTCGCCGTCGGTGTCGAAGGTCTTGACCGTGGCCTCCTCGCCCGGGATGCCGGCGACGACGATCTGGCCCTTGCGGGCCGTCGTCTCGGACCGGCAGACGACGTAGTCGCCATCGAGGATCCCGGCCTCGATCATCGAGTCACCACGGACCCGCAGCATGAACAGCTCACCCTCCCCGGTGAGGTCCGACGGCAGGGGCATGGTCTCGGTGATGTTCTCGTGCGCCAACACGTCGGTGCCGGCCGCGACCTCGCCCACGAGGGGGACGTGGCGGACCGGACGGCGTTCGACCGCGGCTCCCGAGTTGGGGTCCCAGCGGACCTCGATGGCCCGTGGCTTGTCCGGGTCGCGCACCAGGTAGCCGAGCCGCTGGAGGGTGGCCAGGTGCGCGTGCACCGACGAGGGCGAGGTGAGCCCGACGCTCTCGCCGATCTCGCGGACCGACGGGGGGTAGCCGCGGTTCCGCTGGTGCTCCTCGATGACCTCGAGGATCTGGCGCTGCCGCTTGGTGATGTCCTCGGACATGGTGACTCCCTCGCCGCGGGTGACGGATGTGGTCGAACAGGTGTTTGCACCATACGGCGTGTCGTCCCCGAGGGCAAACACCCGTTCGATCGAGCTTGACTCGAACGGCTGTTCGTGCCATGGTGCGAACAGTTGTTCGTGAGAACGGGTGTTCGACCCGTTCGGGAGTTCCCGGAACCGGCGCCATCGTGCCGTGGGGAGTTCTTGTCACCCCCGCTCCGGAGAATGGTCCCCATGGTCGCAATCACCACCTCGAGTCCCCTCCCGCACCGCCACTTCCCCGTGCCGCACGGGCCCCGGCAGCGGCCCCGCTCCCTCCGTGTCGTCCCCGACCGCGTCATCGCCGACGGGGTCATCGCCGACCGGGTCATCGCGGACGGGCAGACGCCGAGGGCGTCTCGACTCGTCACCGCCGCCCTGGTCGCGATCGTGCTGGTCGCGGTCGGACTGTTGGTGGCGTCGCCGTCGGCGCCGGCCGCTTCGGCCGCCACCCTCGATGCCCACGTGGTCGCCGAGGGGGAGACGATGTGGTCGATCGCCCAGGACATCGCGCCGGCAGGCGAGGCCGCCACCTATGTCGAGCGCCTCGTCGACGCCAACGGTGGCGCGTCCGTGCAGGTCGGCCAGGCGCTGACGGTTCCCGTTCCCTGATCCGGTCCCGGATCCGCTCGCGACACGGCAGCGATTCGGCCAGCGGAACGGCCCCGGTATCGTGGGCCCATGCGCTGCCCGGGCTGTGGAGGCCTCCGAGACAAGGTCGTCGACTCCCGCCAGACCGACGACGGCACGTCGATCCGTCGTCGCCGTCAGTGCGAGACGTGCAACGGGCGCTTCACCACGTTCGAGCGCCTCGAGGAGGTGCCGCTCCAGGTGCGCAAACGCGGCGGCGAATGTGAGCCCTTCGACGCCTCGAAGGTGGCCGCCGGCGTCAGCGCGGCCTGCAAGTCCCGGCCGGTCGAACCGGCGCAGATCGCGGTCCTGGTCGGCGAGGTCGAGGACGCGCTGCGGGTGATCGGACGCGACGTCGACAGCGACCAGGTCGGCCTCGAGGTCCTGAGCCGTCTCCGGGCGCTCGACGGGGTCGCCGCCGTGCGGTTCGCCTCGGTGTACAAGGGCTTCGACAACATCAGCGACTTCGAGCGCGAGATCCACCTGCTCCAGCAGGGGGCCGAGGAACTCGGGGCCTGACGTCGGGACCGGTCTCCTCGCGGCGGGTCACCCCCGGGCGGGGCGGGTCCACCGACCGAACACCAGACCGTCCTCGGTGAGCAGGGAGGCGAGTTCGAGCTCGTCGGTCCTGGCATCGGCGCCGTGGACGATGCGGTGGCTGGCACCACCGGCGACGAGGGGAGCGAGGGTGACGCACCACTCGTCCACGACGCCGGCGTCGGCCAGGGCGCCGTTGAGCGTCGGGCCACCCTCGGAGACCACCACCGAGGCGCCGTCGTGGCGGAGTCGGGTGAGCACGGCGTGGAGGTCGACGCGGTCGCTCGCGCTCTGGAACACCTCGGCGACCTCGCCGACGGCGGCGACGGCCTCCGGCGTCGCCCGGGCGGTGGTGCACACCAGGGGGCGGACGGGGGCATCGGCGAAGACCCGGGCCCCGGGGTCGATGTCCAGGCTGCCGGACACGATGACCAGCCGCGGTTGCTCGGTCGAACGGCCGGCAGCGGCGCGTGCCTGGCGGATGTCGTCGCGGTGGCGCAACGGGCCGTAGTCCTCGGCGGTGACCGTGCGGGCGCCGACGATCACGGCGTCGGCGATGCCGCGGACGGCGCGGAGCAGTTGGGCGTCTGCCGGGCCGCCCAGTCCACCCGAGGTCCCCGACGTCGTCGTCGTCGCACCGTCGAGTGTGGTGATCATCCCCACCGTGACCCACGGACGGTCGAGGCCCGCCGGACGATCGGCGGCCAGGTAGGCCGCGAGCGGATCGACGATGCCTGGTTCGGGGAACAGTTGGCGCACACGACGACGGTAGCGAGCACAGGACCGACCTCGGGGTGCCACCATGACCACATGACCCGCACCGAGGACCCGACGGCGGCCGAGACCGACGAGCGCACGGTCGCCAGGACCTGCCCCCTGTGCGAGGCCGGGTGCGGCCTCGCCGTCACGGTCCGTGGGTCGCAGGTCACGCGGATCCGGGGCGACCTGCTCGACGTGTTCAGCCATGGGTATCTCTGTCCGAAGGGGTCCACGCTCCGGCAGCTGCACGACGACCCCGACCGTCTCCGTCAGCCCCTGGTCCGGCGCGGTGACCGCCTCGAACCGGCGACCTGGTCCGAGGCCTGGCAGGCGGTGGCCGACGGGCTGGGCGCGGTGATCGACGAGCACGGCCGGGGCAGCCTCGGCGCCTACGTCGGGAACCCGAACGCCCACAACCTCGGGGCCCTGCTCTACAACCGGGTCCTGCTCAAGGCGCTGGGCACGACGAACGTGTTCTCGGCATCCACGGTCGACCAGCGCCCCAAGGAGATCGCGTCGGGGTTGCTCTTCGGTCAGGCACTGTCGACCCCCGTTCCCGACATCGACCGTACGCACCACCTGCTGATCATCGGCGCCAACCCCTACGCGTCCAACGGGAGCTTCGCCACCGCGCCCGACTGGCCGGGTCGACTCGAAGCCCTGGTCGCTCGGGGTGGTCGCCTCGTCGTGGTCGATCCGCGACGGACCCGCACGGCCGAGGAGGCGACGCAGTACGTGCCCATCCGGCCCGGTTCCGACCCCTTGTTGCTGGCGGCGATGCTCCAGGTGCTCTTCGCCGAGGACCTGGTCGACCTCGGTACGGTCGGCGACTACGTCACCGGTCTCGACGCTGTCGCCGCGGCGGTCGCACCGTTCACCCCGGAGCGCGTCGCCTCGCGCACCGGCATCGCGGCAGCGACCATCCGTCAGATGGCCACCGAGGTGTCGCAGGCCCCTTCGGCCGCGGTCTATGCCCGGATCGGCACCACGACGTCGCCCTTCGGGACCGTCACCTCGTGGCTCGTCGACGTCCTCAACATCTGCACCGGCAACCTCGACCGTCCCGGTGGGGCGATGTTCACCCGTGCCGCGGCCGGCGCCAGCAACACCCGGGGGACGCCCCGCGTGGGGCGAGGCATCCGACTCGGACGGCGCCAGAGTCGGGTCCGAGGACTGGACGAGACCTTCGGCGAGTTCCCCGCGGTCTGCATGGCCGAGGAGATCGAGACGCCGGGCGAGGGACAGATCAAGGCGATGGTCACCGTCGCCGGCAACCCGATCCTGTCGACACCCGACTCCACCCGGCTCGACGCCGCCTTCTCGTCCCTCGACTTCATGGTCGCCATCGACATCTACCTCAACGAGACCACGCGTCACGCCGACGTGATCCTGCCGGCGCCGTCGGCGCTCCAGAAGAGCCACTACGACGTCGCGTTGCTCCAGCTCGCCATCCGCAACGTCGCCAACTACAGCCCGCCCGTGCTGCCCCTCGACGAGGGACAGCCCGACGAATGGGAGATCCTGTGCACCCTGGGGATGATCCTCCAGGGCGTCGCCCCGGCCGACGCGGACCCCGCCGTGGTCGACGACATGACCATCGCCGGGCTGGTCGACTCGGCCGTCGCCGACGAGCACGGCCCGATCGGGGGTCGCGACCGTGACGAGATCCTCGACGCGCTGGCGCCGCGGTGCGGTCCCGAGCGGATGCTCGACTTCATGGTGCGCGTCGGGCCCTACGGCGACGGATTCGGAACCGTTCCCGACGGCCTGACCCTCGCGGTGCTCGAGCGCCATCCCCACGGCGTCGACCTCGGGGCCCTGCAGCCGAGGATGCCCGACATCCTCCGGACCCCCGACGGCATGATCGACCTGGCACCCGAGGTCCTCGTGGCCGACGTCGCCGATCGGTTGGTCCCGGTGCTCGACCAGGCCGACGACGGCCTGGTGCTGATCGGCCGCCGGCACCTGCGCTCGAACAACTCGTGGATGCACAACGTCACGGTCCTGGTCAAGGGCAAGGAACGGTGCACGCTCCAGGTCCACCCCGACGATGCCCGGGATCACGGCCTCGTCGACGGGGGAGCGGCCGAGGTCCGGTCGCGCACCGGGATGGTCACGGCACCGGTCGAGGTGACCGATCGGGTCATGCCCGGTGTCGTCAGCCTCCCGCACGGCTGGGGACACGACGCCGACGGGGCCCGGCTGTCGGTCGCGGCCGAACACGCCGGCGTGAACTCGAACGTCCTCGCCGACACCGAACTCCTGGACCCGATCTCGGGCACCGCAGTCCTCAACGGGATCCCGGTCGAGGTGTCGCCTGCGGTGACGTGACCAATGCTTCGCATTGGTCTCGAGGTGTCGCCTGCGGCG
>JBFIHN010000217.1:0-6306 GCA_041601775.1 Acidimicrobiales bacterium | reverse complement strand
GGAATCGTGCTCTCGCTGATCGCCATCACGTTCGTGGTCGACCTCCTGAGCGGCTGGATCCGGCGGAACCGCTGAGGGCGTGCACAATGGCGGGCATGGGGAACGAGCAGACAGCGATCGTCACCGGCGCGAACTCGGGCATCGGCCTCGAGACCGCCCGCGGGCTGGCCCGGGCCGGCTTCCGGACCTTGCTGCTGTGCCGCAACGCCGAGCGGGCGGCGGCGGCCAAGGCCGACATCGACGGGACCGTCCGCCACGGTCACACCGAGGTCGTGCTCGCCGACCTCGGCAGTCAGGCATCGATCCGCGAGGCCGTCGCCGATCTCGAGGACCGCATCGACGGCCTCGACCTCCTCGTGAACAACGCCGGCATCTCGCTGCGGTCGCGTACCGAGACCGACGAGGGGATCGACACGATGCTGGCCGTCAACCATCTCGGGCCGTTCCTGCTGACCAACCTCCTGCTCCCCAAGCTCGAGGCGGCTCCGGCAGCGCGGATCGTCAACGTCGCCAGCGACGCCCACAAGTTCGGGTGGCTCGACCTCGACGACCTCCAGGCAACGCGCGGCTACGGCCCGCTGGGGATGGCCCGCTACGGCGAGACCAAGCTGATGAACATCCTCTTCACCCGCGAGCTCGCCCGACGACTCGCAGGAACCGAGATCACGGCCAACTCCCTGCACCCGGGGGCCGTTCGCACCAACCTCGGCGACCCGCCGGCGATCGTGCGCGCCGTGGTCGGTCTGTTCTTCCTCTCACCGGAGAAGGGCGCCCGGACGTCGTTGGCCGCCGCGCTCGAGCCCGAGTTCGCCGAGGTGAACGGGAGCTATCTCGTCAAGGAGAAGCCGGCCGACGGGCACTTGGCGAAGCGGGCCACCGACGACGATGCCGCCGCAGAACTCTGGCGACGCTCGGCCGAACTGACCGGCCTCGACTGACCGGCCTCAGATGGCCGGCCTCAGATGGCTGCGGCCGCCGTGCGGAGGGCCCAACGACGCTTCGGTACCAGGACCAGGACGGCCACCGAGGACATGACGACGCCGTAGAGCACGAGTGGGGCTTCGGTCGTCAACACGCCGTAGCCGCCCCACACCACCCCGTCGAGACCGCAGACGATGTAGGTGCCGGTGGACAACGCGGTCAGGTCGACGCTGCGCCAGGCGAGCACGACCTGCGGGACGAACTGGGCGCCGACCGTGAGCGCGAGTGCCGTACCGAGGACGGTCCAGCCGAGCACTGCGGCCGTCGCCGCCATGGCGCCGGTCGCGACGAGCGCCGTGATGATGCCGCGGCGGTTGCCGCCACGGACGAGCAGCGTGGCGATCGCGGCGTAGCCGACCACGTAGGCGAACGACAGCACGGCGACCGGGACGAGCCCGCGGGCGACGCCGAAGGCCATCCAGCCGGCGTTGACCGCGAGGCCGAGCCAGGTGGTCGGTCCCGACACCCCGACGACCGATCGGGTCCGCACCAGACGGACGATCTGGGGCACGGGCTGTGACAACGCCAGGCATGCCGCCAGCGCGGTCAGCAGTGCCTCGGTCATCGCCCGAGTCTCGCAGCCATCGTCTGCAGCAGCGGGATCGATTCGATCTTCTCGGGCGTGAGCGCCTCCCACACGATCGATCCTCCGGACGACCGGCGGGGGCACTCGATGACCCGGTCGGGGGTCACGATGACGTCGAGACCGAAGTCGTGGTCGCCCATGGGGATCTCGCCCGCCGGTCGGACCTGGAGTTCGTGCACGGTGGTGACCACGAGCGTGTCCGGGCCGATGAGGCCGGCCTCGGTCGCCAGTGCGTACTCGAGGTCGGAGAACCCGCCGCCCTTGCCCAGTCGGGCACCGGTCTCGTCGACGGCGACGCACCCGGTGACCACGACGTCGACGGGTTCGAGATCCTCCATCCGAACGGTGCGGGCGCTCTTCGTCGCGCCCTTGATCGAGCTCGACTTCCGGGGCGTGTCGGCCAAGTCGTCGGGGTCGAGGAGGAAGAAGGGGTCGTCCTCGGCCAGGCGCGGCACCGCCATGTAGACGGTCTTGCCGTCCTCGAGCGCCCGCTGACGGACCGGCCACTGCGGCGAATCGGGGTTGGCCTTCACCGTCGTCGCCCCAGCCCAGGCAGCCAGCGAGCGGAGCCGTTCGGCCGCCGCCTCGGCCCCGACGAAGTTGGGGATCCGACCGTCGGGACGGGGGAAACGGGCGACACCCTCGACACCCATGCGCGACCACGTGTCCTCGCGGAGCGCGGCCTTGACGGCGAGCAGGTCGCCGTCTCCGCCGGCATCGTGATCGTGTCGGCGGGCCATGGGCTCAGAGAAGCGTGACGGGTGCGGCGAGGGCCACGGCGGCCAAGGTCAGCGACGACACCCGCTGCGCGGTGGGTGCGGTGGCGTGCAGACGCCGGAAGAACGTCCGGAGACGGTCAGGGGTCGTGAGCGACCGGGCCGGCACGAGCGACAGGCCCCGGACGAGACCGAAGGTCCCCATGATCGCCAACGCACCGAAGGGGTGACCAACCAACACCGCGGCCCCGAACGCGGCGTAGACCCCGGCACTGGTGATGTAGGTCAAGACGCCGGCACCCAACTGGAAGCCGAAACCGACGCCGTAGACCCAGCCGCGGTAGCGGTCGAGCCACTCCTCGTCGACCTGGCGGTGCAGGCACGGCAGGGCGATCCCGCGGCCTTCGACGACGGCTGCGGCCAGCACGATGACCGACACGAGGACGACAGCCACCGTCGACGGCACGAGCGCGCCCACGGCGAGGCCGACAAGCGCCGCGACGGCTCCGGTCGTGACGCCGCCCAGCACACAACCGACCACGAAGGACGTGGCGGTGACGACGAATCGGTTGTCCTTGGCCCGCTCACCGAGCGGGTGGATGCTCGAGAGCATCGACTCGCCTCACGGCGACCAGGTCGAACGGATGGCACCGACGACGGCCGACACGAGACCGGCGACGAGGACGGGGACGATCACCGGAACGAGCGTACCGACCGCCGGTGGGGGCCCTCGGGGGTCAGACCAGGTCGCGCGCGGCTTCGGTGGCGGCGATCCAGTCCGGGTGCGCCTCGATCTCGTCGTTGGCCGCGACCCGGGCGGTCTGCGGGGAGCGCAGCCGTGCGGCGATCAGGTCGGCGAGCTGCGCATTGCCCCAGTCGATGAAAGCGCTGTCGGCGCGGCTGAGCTGCACCTGCGTCTCGATCGGCGGCTCGGGCTCGGGCGCCACCGACTGGGGCGGTTCCTGGCACAGATCCATGCTGTTGACCCCCGCCCAGGTGTCGAAGATGAACGGCGTGCACGCCGCCATGCCCGGGGCGATCGTGGCGATGTAGCGAGCGGTGTCCCAGCCTTCACCGTCCGGGTCGATCGGCTCGACGTAGATGGCGACGTGATCGCCCTCGTCCGAGCGGTCGAAGCCGGTGCTGAGGTCGTAGAGGCCGATGCGGGTGACCGTCTGGCCCAACGGCTCGAAGAACGGGTCGAAGAGCTCCTTCAGCGCGTCCTCGTCGTCGATCGGGAGCGCCGCTGGCGTGGTCGTCGTCGTGGTCGTCGGGACGGCAGCAGCGGTGTCGTCGTCATCGTCGCCACCGCAGGCCGTGACGAACGCTGCACCGGCGACCGCGCCGGTACCGATGGTGAGGAACTGCCGTCGTGTCCAGGTCATCGCCGAACGGTAACCAACCACTGTTGCCGCGAGCACGACACCGATCGCTACCGTCGCGGGTGATCGTCCGACGGCGGACGACGACGATTTCCACGGAGGAAACCATGAAGAAGTTTTTCAGCGCGGTGTGCGCGACCGCGCTCTTGTTCGGTGCCCCGGCGGCAGCCGGTGCCGCCATCGACGGCGACGTCTCGGAGCCGATTCCGCTCCCCGCCATCACCTTGAGCCCGACCACCGGTCCTGCCGGTACGCCGATCACCGTCTCGGGTTCGGAGTGCACCCAGCGGGACGGCGGCGACATGTCGGTCGAGATCACCGCGGCCGACACGGTCGAGATGATGGCCACGGCCATCCCGGACAACGCCGGCGACTGGTCCACCGTGTTGACCGTCCCCGACGACGCGGTGAGCGACAGCGAGATCACCGTCGATGCCACCTGCATCGAGGACTTCAGCAACATCCAGAACTTCCGGAGCTTCCGTGCCCCCGCCGGCAAGGCCGCGGAGTCCGACTACGCGCAGGCCATCTTCACGGTGACCGCGGCCCCGACCACCACCACCGAGGCCCAGCCCACCACGACCACGGCGCCCGACGGCGAGGTCGACGACGCGGACGCTGCCCAGCCCGTCGTGGCGGCACCGACCTTCACCGGCTGATCGATCGACCGGGTACGAGTGCGATCGGTGGGGGCGGTTCGACCGCCCCCACCGTCGCGTGCGGGGTCAGGTCGACTCGCGTCGAGCGGCACCTCGGTCGCGGGAACCGGCGCGATACCGGTCGATCGAGTCGGCCGTGACCTCGAACATGCCGGTCTCGGCCGGTGTGAGTTCGAGGTCGCCGCGCCGGACCAGCAGGTGGATCTTGCTCGGCGTCATGCCCAGCCGTTCGGCTGCTTCCGAGACCGGCAACGTGTCCATCGCGTGTCCTCCTGGAATGCGGCGACCGCCGGACATCGCCGCTCGGCTCGGCCTCGCACTCCGGCTCCCCCATCGCGCCAGGCCTGAACGGGCATCCATCGCCGCCTCGGCAGCGGCGGCGACGACTCGATGGTACCCCTGACCTCCCGGGATGCGTTGGGAGCGCCTCCCGACCCTCCGCTACGCTTTCGCACTCCAGCGCCCGTAGCTCAATTGGATAGAGCATCTGACTACGGATCAGAAGGTTGGGGATTCGAGTTCCTCCGGGCGCACCAAAACTGCAGGTCATCGGGTACGGGACCGGCAGTCGACCTCGACCCGTTCCCCTCGTGGCCATGCGTTGCCGATCCGGCCCTTCCTGGTGCGGCATCCTTCCGCTCCATTCTCGACGTCATAGGCGTCGGCCCCCGACGCCTCACACGTCGAGTTCGGCGCCTCCGCCGCGGGCTCACCAACTCGTCGAGATCGTCGGCGAATCGGCCGGGATCGCGTCACGAAGGAACGCCCGGACCTCAGAAAACGTCGACAATTCCATCAGGAACCGTGGCCGATGGCCGATACAGGTGTCATGGAGGCCGAACCCCTCGCCGACGAGCGGACCATCCGGCGGGTGCGGGACCGCGGCGCGGCACTGGTCGAGTACGCGTTGCTCATCGCGCTCATCGCGATCGTCGTCTTGACCGCAGCGGCGTTCTACGGTCAGCAACTCAGCGAGTCGTTCGACGACAGCGGCAACTCCATGGGCCTGGGGGGATAGTCCCCGACTGCAGAGGCCCCGATCGGGCGCCGCGCTCAGGGCTGCAGCACCTCGAACGACGTCGCGAGTTCGACGCCGAGGCGAGGGCCGGTCGCCTCGGCGCTGCCCCGGAGGAAGGCGTCGGTGTCGGTGGTCCCGTCGCCGAGGTTGTCGAGGTAGGTGCGATGACAGTCGAGCGACGCGATCCCCGCGTCCAGGGTCTCGGTGACGTCCACGGCGTGGGTGGCCTGTGGCGAACCGCTGAAGGCCACCATCCGCACGCCGCCCCACGGCTCGCCCCGGTCGGGGAACAGCCAGGGGTTCGCCGCGTCCCGGACCGCGTCGAGCAGGGCGACACCGACGGCACGGTGATCGGTGTGGTTCCACGACGGACCACCCCAGCTGTCCCGGAAGTTGATCGACAGGATGATCTCGGGCCGGTACCGACGGATGACCGCGGCCAGGTCGGCCCGGAGGTCGAGATCGGCGACGACGAGACCGTCGGGCCGCCCCAGGAACTCCACATCGTCGACGCCCACCACCTGGCAACTGGCCGTCTGTTCTGCCCGGCGGAGCGGGCCGACCTCCTCCGGCGCCATGACCTCGATGCCGGCCTCGCCGTCGGTCACGAGGACATAGCTGATCGTCTTGCCCTGCTCGGTCCACCGGGCCACGGCGCTCGCTGCGCCGTACTCCATGTCGTCGGGGTGGGCTACCACGGCGAGCGCACGGTCCCAGTCTTCGGGCATCGGTTCGAGTTCGGCCATGCGCGGACGGTATCCCGCCGACCTCTGGACGTGACGCCCGGCCGATCCGTGGCAGGCTCGGCCGTCCACCAGCGAAGGAGCGTCCGATGATCCGTCTCAGCGTCCTGTACCCGGCAACCGAGGGTGCCGACTTCGACCACGACTACTACCGCGACAAGCACGTGCCGATGGTCTGTTCCACCTGGGGCCTCGACACCGCGGACATCGACAAGGGCATC
>JBFIHN010000216.1:0-6318 GCA_041601775.1 Acidimicrobiales bacterium | reverse complement strand
GCCTCGGCCGTCCTCCTCGGCCTGCACAAGCGCACCGCCGACGCCGAAGAGATCATCGACCGAGCGCTGGCCGACGAGTTGGGGGTCGATCACGCCGAGCACGCAATGCCCTCCCCCATGGCCCCGAGCCGTACTGGTCTGCCGCTGCTCCCGTCGTCATCGGTGCGCAAGCGCTACGTCACCGACGAGCACGTGGCCTACGACGACCACGGCCGCCGGTCGACCCTCGACGTCTGGCGCCGTCCCGACCTCCCGACCGACGGCAAGGCCCCGGTGATGGTCCAGGTCCATGGCGGCGCCTGGGTCACCGGTGACAAGCAGGGCCAGGCGTACCCCCTCATGGTCCACCTCGTCGAGCGTGGGTGGGTCTGCGTGTCGATCACCTACCGGCTGAGCCCGCGCGCCACCTGGCCCGATCACATCACCGACGTGAAGCGCGCCATCGGCTGGGTGAAGGAGAACATCGCCGACCACGGCGGTGACCCCGACTGGGTGGCGATCACCGGCGGTTCGGCTGGCGGACATCTGTCGTCTCTCGCCGCGCTCACCCCGAACGACCCGCAGTTCCAGGTCGGGTTCGAGGACGTCGACACCTCGGTCCGCGCCGCCGTCCCCTTCTACGGGGCATTCGACTGGACCAACCGTGACGGCAGCGGCCGTGACGACATCCTCGAGTTCCTCGAAGAACGGGTCGTCAAGGCCAGGTACGCCGACAGCCCCGAGGTGTACGAGCAGGCGTCCTCGATGACCCATGTCGGACCGGACTCCGTCCCGTTCTTCGTCCTGCACGGCACCAACGACGCGCTGATCCCGGTCGAGCAGGCCCGGTCGATGGTCGACCTGATGCGCAAGGAGTCCGAGCAGCCCACCGTGTACGCCGAGTTCCCCGGCGCCCAGCACGCGTTCGACGTGTTCGGTGCTGCCCGAGCCCGAGCGGCATGCCGCGGCATCGAACAGTTCCTCAACGTGGTGCGGGCCGAGTCGACCGTTCAGTCGACGACGTAGCCGACGCCGGGCACCCACCGCGCGTCGGCGGGGATGCCGTTGGTGCCCTCCACGACCCAACCGACGCCGGCGACCCACCGTCGCCCATCGGGCGCATCCCCCGGCGTCGCTGCACCAGGAGCGGTCGGGGCCGGGGTCGGGGTCGGCGAATGGACCAGCGTCGGCGCGGGGGGCGGTGCTGCGGGAGGTACCACGGGTGCCGGCGGGCGGGCCGGGGCGGTTCGGCGGGCCGGCGGAGCGGGGGTTGAGACCCGGCGTGGCTGGCGGGGAATCCGTTGCGTCGGTGGGTGCGTCGAACGACGCCGCCGTGCCGGTGCCGGGGGCGGCGTCGCGGATCGTGGATCGGCGGCGAGCAGGCCTGCCGCCGGGCGCCACACGAGCGAGCCGACGAGCGCCAGGCCGCCAGCAGCCGCGAGCGCGAGGGCGGGCCCCTGGCTGGCAGCGGCCAACGCTCCCACCAGCGCGGCGACGACGGTCGCCTGGTCGGGGGCGAACGACTGCGCGAGCGCGGGCACGCCGAACGCGAAGGCCAGCACGAACGCCGACAGTCCCATCGCCCACAGCCCGGTCCGACGGAGGATGGCCGGACGGTTCGAGGTGAGGACGAGGGCCACGAACGCGCCGATGGCCGAGACCGCAGCCATCAGCGGCACGGCGGCGTCGAGGCCCCGCCGCACCGGGCCGAGGTCGGGAACGCGCTCGGTCGGGAGCGGGACCTCGATCTCCGGCGACGGTGGGAGCAGCCCGTCGAGGTCGGGCCGGGACGCGACCAGGGCGTCACGGGCTGCGGCACCGAACGCCCCGCCGTCGATCGAGCGCGGCGCGTCGCCGACACCGACGAATGCCTGGTGCGTGTCCACCAGCGCCGAGCGGAACAACGCCTCGATCTCGGGATCGGCGAGCGCCGTCTCGGCGGCTGCGTCGATCTCGGCACGGTCCACGGCGACGGCCCCGGGCAGGGCAGCCGCGACGCCGCTGGCGATGTTCGCCACCAGCTGGTCACGGACGTCCGGGTCGTCGAGGAGGGCTTCCGCCACCGCCTCGGACCGACCGGGGTCCAGCACCGTCCGGGTCATGAGGAAACCGCTCCACGCGAGCGAACCGATCCAGAGGCTGACCGCGAGGAGCACGGCGGCAAGGGCGCGTCGCACGATCCCATGATGGCGGACCGGCCTCGCCTCGCCGCGGCAACCGGAGCGATGCCGTGGTCAGTCGTCCAGGAAGCTCTCCACGAGGCGGGCGAACTCGAGCGGCTGGTCGCCCTGGATGGAGTGGCCGGCGTCGGCCACGGTCACGATGCGCGCGCCGGGCTGTCGAGCGCGGAACGTCGCCTGGTCGTCCTCGTCGACCACCGGCGACAGGTCCCCGACCACCAGCTGCAGTGGGACCTCGATGGTGGCGAGGTCGTCCCACAGCCGAGAGAAGTCGAAGTCGCCGTCGTGGCGCTCGACCATGTCGGCCGCTCCCCCGCGCTGGTGCCGCCAGACCCAGCTCCCGTCGGTCTGCTCGACCGCGTTGTGGAGGATCCCGCGGCGCAGCGACGATTCGGACCGGGTCGGGTTGAACAGCACCGTCCGTTCGAGGATCTCGTCGAACGACGCGAACGACTCCGGCCCGGCGAGGAAGGCGAGGATGTCGGAGGTCTTCTCCTTGTCCGCACCGGGCGTGACGTCGACCATCATCAGCTTGCGCACGAGCGACGGGGCCACCACGGCGAGCTCCATCGCCGTCATCCCGCCGAGCGACATCCCGACGACGAGCGCTGCCTCGGGCGCCAGGGAAGCGACGACGGCTGCCATGTCCTGGGCGAGTGACCGGGGCGAGATCGCGACTCCGGTCGCGGTGCCGTCGGAGTGGCCGTGCCCGGGCAGGTCGATGGCGAGCAGCGGTCGGTCGAGTGCGAGGGCCACCGTGTCCCAGGTGTGTGCGTTCTGGCCGCCTCCGTGCAGGAACACGATCTCCGGGGTCGCCGTCCCCCACCGGAGACCACGCATGACCCGACCGTCGTCCAGGGTCACCCCGACGCGTTCGACCGTCGGGGCGCCGCGCCACTCGAGACCGACCTCGGCCGCGTTCTCGTGGAACAGTCCGAACTCGTCGTACTCGGGGGTCGCCATGACGGCACCCTACGAGGCGGGCAATGGCCAGAGGACACGGCGCAGGATCGTCGTAGGTTGGAGCTGTGACGACTCTCGCCGAACGACTCCAGTCCGACCTCACCGCGGCCATGAAGGCCCGCGATCAGCTCACCACCTCGACACTCCGCATGGCGATCGCCGCGGTGAAGGAGGCGGCCGTCGCCGGCTCCGAGGCCAAGATCCTCGACGATGCCGAGGTCGAGGCCGTGCTCCGCACCCAGGTCAAGCGCCGGGACGAAGCGGCGGAGGCCTTCCGGGACGGAGGCCGGGACGCCCAGGCCGACCAGGAGTTGGCCGAGCGCGAGGTCCTGGCGGCGTACCTGCCCAAGGGTCTCGACGAGGACGAGCTCGTGTCGATCGTGGACGGTGCGCTGGCCGACGGCGGCTTCACCGAACCGGCGCAAATGGGCCAGGCCATGAAGGCCGTCATGGCCGCCGTGGCGGGGCGGGCCGACGGCAAGGCCGTGTCCGCGCTGGTGAAGTCGCGGCTCGTCGGCTGACTCGGACAAGATGGACACGTGGCTGACGACTCCCTGGACCCCGAGGTGAAGCCCACGGCGGCGGTGGTGCTCGGGAGCGGCGGAGCGCGCGGCTACGCCCACATCGGCGCGCTCGAGGTCATCGAGGCCAACGGGTTCGAGATCGTCGCCGTCTCCGGTTGCTCCATGGGCGCGCTCGTCGGTGGCCTCTACGCCGCCGGCAACCTGGAGGGCTACCGCGACTGGGCGATCACCCTTCGCCAACGCGACGTGCTCCGGCTGGTCGACCTCTCGCTGTCGTCGATGGGCGCGATCCGGGGCGACAAGCTCTTCAGCATGGTCGGCGAGATGATCGGCGACGTCGTCATCGAGGACCTGCCCATCGCCTACACGGCGGTCGCCACCGACCTGCTCTCCCAGCGCGAGGTCTGGTTCCAGGACGGTTCGCTCTCCGACGCCATCCGGGCCTCGGTGGCCATCCCCTCGCTCCTCGCCCCCGTCGTCACCGACAACCAGCTCCTCGTCGACGGCGCCCTCATGAACCCGGTCCCGATCCTGCCGACGTTGTCCGCGCAGGCCGACATCACGATCGCCGTGCATCTGTCCGGGGAGACGCGTCGTCACAGCCCGACCAAGCCGTCCGGACCGCTGGTCCCCGTCGTCGAGGGCGCCGACGACCCTGCGGTGGAGGACGAGCGGTGGGAGTCACTGCGTGAGCGGGCCGCCCGGCTGCTCGACTGGGACGTGGTCCGAGCCAAGTTGTCGCGCGACGGCGAGCGTTCCGAGTCCGACGACCTGGCCGACTTCAGCCGCTTCGACATCATGAACCTCGCGTACGAGACGATGCAGTCGACGCTGACGAGCTACAAGCTCGCCGGCTATCCCCCGGACGTGTTGGTCGAGATCCCGAAGTCGAGCGCCCGGACCTTCGAGTTCCACCGAGCCGAGGAACTCATCGAACTCGGTCGCACGCTGACCGAGACCGCGCTCGCCGACGCGGGCGTCTGAGCCCCGGAGCGCTCGACGTCAGGAGGCCCCAGCGGCCGACGCTGCGAGCTCGGCACGCGCACGATGGCGTTCGTAGGCCCATCCCGGTCCCCGCAACACGAACGACAGCCGGTCCGACCAGGTGTCGGAGTCGGCGACGTCGCGCAGGATGTCGGCGTACTCGTGTGACGCGACGACCGCGGGGTTGAACGAGTCGATGTTCTTGGTGAGCCCGTAGACCACCGGTTCGTCCTCCGGCTCGAAGGTCCCGAACAGCTTGTCCCACACGATCAGGATCGAGCCGTGGTTGCGGTCGAGGTACTGCGGGTTGGAGCCGTGGTGCACCCGGTGATGCGATGCCGTGTTGAGCACCGCTTCCGCCGGGCCGATCGAGCGGATCGTCTCGGTGTGGATCCAGTACTGGTACAGCAGGTTGATCGCCCGCGCCTGGGAGATGAGGTGGGGACGGATGCCGGCACGAGCCAGCAGCCCGTAGGGGATCCAGACCCCGAGCACGTCGGCGACCGGCTGCCGCAGCGCCGTCGACAGGTTGTAGCGCTCGCTCGAGTGGTGGACCACGTGGAGCGCCCACATCGCCCGGATCTCGTGCATGAACCGGTGGTTCCAGTAGTAGATGAAGTCCCAGCCGGCAACGGCAGCGATCCATGCCGGTGCGCCGTGGCCGCGGTCGTGTTCCTGCCCCTTCTCCCACATGGTGTCGGGGTTGGTCCGCGACGCGAAGAACGTCGCCGTCGCCAGCGTTCCTGCGGCGACCGCTGCCGGCGCCGTGACCCGTCGCGACCTGGCCGCGACCCGGCTCCAGCGGCGTCGCATGGCCCGGCGCGGCGTCTCGGGTTCGCGCTCGTCCGGTGTGCCGGCGACGATCCGGTCGGCCACCGTTGTCGCCGCTGCCGCGACGAGCGCCGCCCCGACGAGCGCCTTCCCGTACTTCCCCTTGCCGGGCACGACGTGTTTGACCAACTTCGGGGTGATCAGGGGCGCGAGGAGTGACCCGACGCCCATGGCCAGCGAGGTGACCGTGTCGTCTCTCGTGTAGTCGCCGGACGTGGGTCCGTGCTCGGCCGCCTTGGCCGCCAGGTACCGCTGCTCGGCCGCCATGGTCCCGAAGTAGATGGGGATCGAGGCCACGGTCAGGTCCAGCACGACGCCAGTCTGACCGATCGTTCCCGGCCCGGGCAGGTCCTCAGGGTCGGACGGCGCCGATCACCCGGAGCGCGTTGGCGCCGAGCACCTTGCGGCAGCGCTCGTCGGTCCAGCGCCGACGGAGCATCCCACCGACCAGGTTCGGGAGGTCGGCGGGCCGACGGAGGTCGCGGGGCGGCATGATCGCACCGTCCCAGTCGCTGCCCAGGCTGACGTGGTCGTCGCCCACCAATTCGATGACGTGTTGTGCGTGGTCGAGCACGGCCTCGCAGCGTCCTCCCCAGTAGGGCTCGCCGAGGAACGAGGACTGGTACATGATCCCGATCGTGCCGCCGCGCGCCGCGATCGCACGGACCTGGTGGTCGGTGAGGTTGCGCCAGTGTGGATGCACGGCTTCGACGCCCGTGTGGGTGACGATCGGCGGCACGTCGGGATCGTGCACCGCGAGTGCATCGTCGAAGCCCGGGCGGCTGATGTGCGCGAGGTCGACGAGGATCCTCGCCTCGTTGCAGCGGCGGACGTAGTCACGGCCGAGGTCGGTCAGG
>JBFIHN010000215.1:0-6324 GCA_041601775.1 Acidimicrobiales bacterium | reverse complement strand
CGCTGCGTGACGGTGAACCTCATGTCGACTCGCCCGAACGTTGCACGATGGCCAGGACCTCCGGCGCGAAACGTCGGGCTCGGGCCGGTCCGATGCCGGGGACGGCTTCGATCGCCGCGACGCTGTCCGGTCGGCGCTCGGCGATCTCGCGCAGCGTGTCGTCGGACAGGACCACCTGCGGCGACGTGCGGGCGGCTCGGGCCCGACCGGCCCGCCACGCCTGGAGTGCGGCAACGAGGGGATCAGGTGCCGGGCCGGTGCCGACGACGGCGCGGAGCGCGTCGAGGTGCGCGAACGGATGGTCGGTGGCCGTGGCTGCCCCCGTCGCCTCCGACTCGTCGAGACGAGCGAGGAACGGGCTCCGCTCGCGGTCCCGTTGCACGCCCTTGATGGTCCGCACCCGAGCCCAGTGGAGATGGACCTCCACGGCTGCGCGGGTGATCGCGACGTAGAGCAGTCGTGCCTCCTCGTCGCGTGCCGCACGTCGCCGGGCCGACACGTGGGGGATCGACCCGTCCTCGCACCCGACGATGTGGACGATGGGCCACTCGAGTCCCTTGGCGGCGTGGATGGTCGACAGGGTCACCGCGTCGATGCGCCCTGGCCGGTCCGACAACCGCGCGTAGGCCCAACCCGAGAAGTCCCGTCCGGTGGTGCTCGGCTCCATCTCCACCCGGTCCTCGGCGATCTCGGCGAGTTCGGCGACGGCGTCGCTGTCGCGTTCGGCGTCGGTGATGGCGTCACCGAGGGCCGTGAGGAGTTGCCGGTCGTCCTGGCCCAGTCGGTACAGCACACGTCGCACCACCGGGTCGCCCGTCAGGCTCGACTGGCGGCGGACCTGCGTCGGCACACCCACTGCTCCGAGGCCGCGCTCGAGCGCGACCACCTGGTCGTGGGTGCGGGCGAGCACGGCGAACGACGACCACGGTGCATCCGGCCCGCGCCGCCGTCGGATGTCGGTTCCCACGCCGGTGACCTCCGCGACCTCGTCGCGGTGGGTCCGGAGTCGGGCCGGCGGGCCGGCGGCGCCGGTCGACACGGGATGGCGATCGGGGAGACCCGCGGCCCGGATCACGTCGGCGGCGGCAGCGGTGATCTGTGGCGTCGACCGGTGGGTGCGGTCGAGGTGGATGGTCTCCAGTGCCGACCATCGGTCACCGAGCGTGTCGAGCAGGGTGGGGTCGGCCCCGTTCCAGCCGTAGATCGACTGGTGCGGGTCACCGACGACGAACACGTCCCACCGGTCGCCGCGCCACGCCTCGAGCAGCGAGAACTGCAACGGGTTGACGTCTTGGAACTCGTCGACGAAGAGGTGGCGGAACCGCCACCGTTGCGCCGCGGCGAAGGCGCGGTCGCCGTCGATCGCGCTCGTGCACGCCGCCAACAGGTCGTCGAAGTCGACGACGTGCCGCCGTGTCTTGGCGGCCTCGAACTCCCGGAACCGTTGTGCCACCCAGCCGGCGGGTCGGCGCGTGCGCCGTCCTGCCGTCCGAGCGGCTTCTTCGTAGTCGTCGGGACGGACCATGCGGGCCCGTGCCCACGCGATCTCGCCCGCGAGATCGACGATCTCGAGCGGCGAGGCCTTCGGCGCGACCTGCTCGCGCAGGAAGGGGCGCACCTGGTCGAGCAACTGTGGTGCCGCTCGTCCCGTCGACGCCCACCGGTCCTTCAGGAGTCGCCAGGCGACGCCGTGGAACGTGCCGGCTTCGATGGTGTCGTGGAGGCCGAGCGAGCGGAGCCGGCCCTGCAACTCCGACGCAGCCTTGCGGGTGAAGGTGACACAGAGGATGTGGTCGGGCTCGATGTCGCCGGTCGCGACGCGGTGCGCGATCCGCGAGGTCAGGACCCGGGTCTTGCCCGAGCCGGCCGGGGCGACCACGGCCAGGGGCATGGCTGGTGAGACCACCGCCCGGCGCTGTGCCTCGTCGAGTCCGCCGAGAACGGCGTCCGGGTCCATCGGACCCAGGCTAGAGATGGCGGCGCCCGTCCGGCGCTACCGTCGCCGACCGATGGTCGACGTCGACGCACACACCTTCGAACGCCTCGTCGCCGCGGCCCTCGACGAGTTGCCCGCGCCGTTGGCCGACGCGCTCGACAACGTGATGATCCGCATCCGGCCGGGGCGGCGCACCGGTGGGCTCCTCGGCAAGTACGAGGGCATCCCACTCACCGAACGCGAGGACTACGGGGGGTGGGGGCAGGCCCCGATGCCCGATCAGGTGACGATCTACCGACTGCCGATCTGCGCGATCTGTTCGTCCGCCGACGAGGTGGTCGAGCAGGTGCGCATCACGGTGATCCACGAACTCGCCCATCACTTCGGCATCGACGATCACCGCCTCGACGAGCTGGGGTGGGCGTAAGATCCGGCCGTGGCGTTCCCCCGGAAGTTGCTCAACGACACCGAAGAGATCGTGCTCGACCTGCACCCGCATGTGTGGTTCCTGGCGAAGCAGGCGGTCCTGCTGGTCGTGTCCCTCGTCCTCGGCATCGTCGTGCTCGTGCTCGACTGGCACGACATCGTCAAGATCCTCGTGGGTGTGGCCATCCTCGCGACGCTGGGCTGGCTCGGGGCCCGGTGGGTCGACTGGCGCTCGACCAACTTCGTGGTGACCACCGATCGACTGATCTACCGCCACGGGGTGTTCACCAAGAGGGGCATCGAGATCCCGCTCGACCGCGTGAACAACGTGATGTTCTCCCAGACCGTGCTCGAGCGGGTGCTCGGCGCCGGTGACCTGGTGATCGAGTCGGCGGGGGAGAGCGGTCGCCAGGCCTTCTCCGACGTTCGCAAGCCGACCGCGGTGCAGAACGAGATCTACCGCCAGATCGAGGCGAACGAGAACCGGAAGTTCGACCGCATCGGCGGCAACGCCACGACCGTCGGTGGCGTCTCCAAGGCCGACGAACTCGCCAAGCTCGACGACCTCCGCGCCCGCGGGGTGCTCAGCCCGGAGGAGTTCGCGGCCGAGAAGGCCCGCCTCCTCGGCTCCTAGCAGCCGGGTCCCAGCAGCGAGCTCCCAGCAGTCAGTCGGGTCGGACGACGTCGACCCGGGCGGGCCCGCCGGCTCGTACCCGCCAACCCTCGTCGAGCGCTCCCGGCTCGGTGACCGCGACCACGCAGCCACCCCATCCGCCGCCGGTCATCCGCGCGCCGTGGACGCCCGGTGTCGCCACGAGGCGGTCGACGGTGGCGTCCACGACCGTCGTCGAGCACTCGAAGTCGTCGCGCAACGACGCGTGACTGGCCGACAAGAGCAGGCCGACGCTCCGGAGGTCACCCGCCGCCAGCGCCGCGGTGGTCGAACGCACCCGCTCGTTCTCGGTCACGACGTGGCGGGCTCGTCGCCGCAACGTCTCGTCGGCGAGTGTCCGCACGTCGTCCAGGGACGCCGAACGCAGCGGACCGATCAGGGCCTCGGCCTTCTCGCACTCCGCTCGACGCTGGGCATAGGCCGAGCCGGCGAGCGTCCGTTCCTGACCGGAGTGGACGACCACCACCTCGAGTCCGCTGGGGAGCGCGACCGGCGTCGTCGTGGACGCCGAGCAGTCCATCACCAGCGCGTGACCCTCGACGCCGCTGGTGGAGGCCAACTGGTCGAGGATGCCGCACGGCACGCCGCTGGCACGTTGTTCCGCTCGCTGGCACAGCGTGGCGATGGCGTGGTTGTCGCCGTCCACGCCCAGGGCCATGGCGACCGCCACCTCGAGCGCCGCCGACGACGAGAGCCCAGCGCCGATCGGCAGGTCGGAGTGGACCGTTCCTCGTAGACCGGTGGTCGGACGGGCCTCGGCGACGACGCCCGCGACGTAGCGCGCCCAGGGCGGAGTGACGCCGGCCGGGTCCTCGACGTCGAGGGGGACGACCGCCGGCTCGGCGGCCCGGTCGGAGGTCAACGCGACGACGTCGCCGTCGCGGGTGGCACGGATCGTCACGCCCAGACTCAAGGCCATGGGGAGGCAGAGTCCGCCCGTGTAGTCGGTGTGGTCGCCGATGAGGTTGACCCGGCCGGGGGCGAAAGCGACGACGGTCTCCACGGCCGAGACCGTACCCACCGACGCATCGGCCCCCAGTTCTTGACCATCCAGTCAAGTAGCGGCAAGCATCCCCCCATGGGGGAGACCATCGTGAACGTGAACGGCATCGATCTGTGCGTCGAGGTGCGCGGTCCTGACGACGGGGAACCGTTGCTCCTCGTCATGGGCCTGGGGGCACAGAAGGTGAGCTGGGACATCGGCTTCGTCGAGTCGCTGGTCGAGCGGGGCTACCGGGTCGTGTGGTTCGACAACCGCGACGTCGGCCGATCGACGCAGCTCGACGACCACCCGGTCGACATCGGCGAGGTGATGACCGCGGTGTTGTCGGGTGGGACACCCGACGTGCCGTACCTGCTGGCCGACATGGCCGCCGACGCCGCCGGACTCCTCGACGTCATCGGCGTCGACGCGGCCCACATCGTGGGCGTGTCCATGGGCGGCATGATCGTCCAGCAGATGGCCATCGACCACCCCCACAAGGTCCGCTCGGTGGTGTCGATCATGTCGACCACCGGCGACACCGACGTCGGGCAGCCCACGAGCGAGGCCTCGGCGGCGTTGCTGCGCCCGCCGCCGACCACGGTCGACGAGGCGGTGCAGGCTGCGCTCGAGGCCGAACAGGTCTGGGGCAGCCCCGCCTACATGGATCCGGAGGCGACCGAGGCCCGCGCCCGTCGCGAGTGGAACCGGATGCAGTATCCGGCCGGAATGGCCCGGCAGATCGCGGCGATCTTCGCCTCACCGAGTCGGACGCCGGGGCTCCGGGACGTGACCATGCCCTTCGGGGTCATCCACGGACTGGCCGACGCGCTGGTGACGCCGTCCGGCGGCGTGCGCACGGCCGAGGTCGTACCGAATGCCTCGCACCTCGAGATCGAGGGCATGGGCCACAACCTCCCCAAGGCCCTCTGGCCGACGATCATCGACGCCATCGCGGCCACCACCGCTGCGGCGAAGCTCTGACACAACCAACCGAACCAAAGGAATCACGCACCCACATGGGACCGCTCCAGGGAACCACCGTCCTCGAGATCGCCGGCATCGGGCCGGGTCCGTTCTGCGCCATGCTCCTCGCGGACATGGGCGCCGACGTCATCCGCGTCGACCGTGCCGGCCAGGTGATGGGTGGCGACCCCGAGTCGCCACCGGCTGACGTCATGAACCGCGGCCGTCGATCGATCGGCCTGGACCTGAAGAACCCCGACGGCGTCGAGGCGCTCCTCTCGTTGGTCGAGAAGGCCGACGTGCTCATGGAAGGCTTTCGTCCTGGTGTCACCGAACGGCTGGGCATCGGGCCCGACGCCTGCCTGGCGCGCAATCCGAAGCTCGTCTACGGACGGATGACCGGGTGGGGGCAAGAGGGCCCGTACGCACAGGCCGCCGGTCACGACATCAACTACATCGCGCTCGCCGGTGCCCTCGACCCGATCGGTCGGCGCGGCGAGGCGCCGGTGCCGCCACTCAACCTCGTCGGCGACTTCGGCGGTGGTGGGATGTTCCTCGCCTTCGGGATGGTGTGCGCGCTGCTCGAGGCCAAGAACTCCGGCAAGGGTCAGGTCGTCGACGCCGCCATGGTCGACGGCAGCGCCGTCCTCACCACGATGTTCCACGCCTTCCGGGCGATGGGCATCTGGCACGACGAGCGTGGGACCAACATGCTCGACACGGGCGCGCACTACTACGACGTGTACGAGACGAGCGACGGCAAGTACGTCTCGATCGGGTCGATCGAGCCGCAGTTCTACGCCCAGCTCCTCGAGCTGTCCGGCCTCGGGAAGGAAGCCGACCTCCCGCACCAGCAGGACCGCGAGCAGTGGCCGGCGATGAAGGAGAAGGTGGCGGCCATCTTCGGCACCAAGACCCGCGACGAGTGGTGCGAGATCATGGAGCACACCGACGTCTGCTTCGCGCCGGTGCTCTCGCTCGAGGAGGCGCCGTCGCACCCGCACAACGTCGAGCGCGGCACGTTCGTCGAACGCAACGGCGTCGTGCAGCCGGCCCCGGCCCCCCGCTTCTCGCGCACCACGGCCGAGATCCAACGGCCCCCGGCCCACGCCGGCCAACACACCGACGAGGTCCTCGGTCAGTTCGGCTTCGCCGCCGACCGCATCGCCGAGCTCCGCGACGCCGGCGCCATCGCCTGACCCGACCCCCCGACACCCCACCCCCTCCCACCCCCACCCCCCACCCCTCCGGTCTGGTGAACGGATGACACCACCAGATGGCGCATCCGTTCACCAGAACGGGTGGTGCGGGCCGGGGCAGGGCGAGGTGGGGCGGGGTGGG
>JBFIHN010000214.1:0-6327 GCA_041601775.1 Acidimicrobiales bacterium | reverse complement strand
GATCTCCGGTCGGCGGCCGACGCCATCCGGTTGTCGCGACGGACCCTCGGCACCATCAAGGGAAACCTGTTCTGGGCCTTCGCCTACAACGTGGCCGCACTGCCGTTGGCGGCAGCAGGTCTCCTCAACCCGATGCTCGCCGGAGGCGCCATGGCGTTCTCGAGCGTCTTCGTCGTGTCCAACAGCCTCCGTCTGCGGCGGTTCGACGCGGCCGCCTGATACCCCACCCTCGTATCCTCTCGATCACCACCGACCGCGCCAGGAGGCAGCCATGGCACGCGGCTACACCGCCAGCAAGGACCAACTCACCAAGCGACTCGCCCGGATCGAAGGGCAGGTCCGCGGCGTCTCCAAGATGGTCGAGGACGACCGCTACTGCATGGACGTCCTCAGCCAGATCAACGCCATCCGTGCCGCCGTCGACAAGGTCGCGCTCGGGCTGCTCGACGGACATGCCCGCCATTGTCTGATGGGCCACGGCGGCGGACCGACCGACCCGGAGGACCAGGTCGATGAGCTCATGGGAGCCGTCGGTCGCATGATGTCGCGCTGACCACCCGCACCGCGCGGCGATCGCGCTCCACCCAGGGCGGAGTGGGGGTTTCCCCGGATCGTCGACGACGCCGTGGCGTGGCCCACTGGGCCCATGCCCACCGCGCATCGGTCCTCGTCCGCACCAAGGAGCACGCTCGCTGCAGAGGCGGCCGCCGCGACGCCGCCCGACAGGGTCCGCGCCGTCGACTTCTACCGGGCGGCCGCCATGGGCGTGGTCGCCCTCGGGCACTGGCTCGGGATGGTCGTGGTCCTCGACGGCGGCGACCTCACCGGGGGAAACCTCCTCGACTTCTCCCCCGGGTACGGATGGATCACCTGGCTCGGGCAGGTCATGCCACTGTTCTTCTTCGTCGGCGGGTTCGCATCGGCGACGTCGCTGCGCTCGGCCGAACGCAAGGGGATCCGATCGGCCGACTGGGTCGCGACCCGCCTCCACCGCATGGCCACACCGGCGGCGGCGCTCGCGGTCTTCTGGGCGGCGACGATCGCCGTCGGGTCCGTCGCCGGCGGAGCCGGCATCGTCTCGATGGCGGCCGTCGGCGCGGCGGTCCCGCTGTGGTTCCTGGCGAACTACACCATCGACACCGCCCTCGCCCCCGTCACCTTCCGCTGGTTCCGACGCCATCCCTGGCGACTCGTGACCGGACTGGCTGTGACCTTCGCCCTGGCCGAGACCGCCAACCTCGCCGACATCCCGGTCCTCCCACAGGTCAACTGGGTCATCGGCTGGCTCGGGTTCCAGGTGGCGGGCTTCGCCTGGCAGTCGGGCCGCCTCCCCAACGGCCGTCGGCTGGCGGCGCTGGCGGTGGCGTGCTGGGCGCTGGCGCTCGGAGCCGTGCACCTGGGCCCGTGGCCGGCGGTCATGCTCCACCACGGTGGTCTCGACGTGAGCCCGACGCATCCGCCGTCGACTGCACTGTTGCTCTACGGGTTCGCCTACTCGTTCACCGCCGCGGCCCTGGCACCTCGCGTGAACCGATGGCTGGAGCGGTCAGCGCGGGCCTGGCGGCTCACCGTTGCCGCCAACGTGGTCGCCATGACCGTGTATCTCTGGCACATGACGGCGGCGGTCGTCGTCGCTGGCCTCGCCCACGCGCTGGCACTGCTGCCCGCCATGGAACCGGGCACCACCGCCTGGTGGTGGACGAAGCTCCCGTTCCTCGCCGCGAACCTCGTGGTCCTCGTCGCCATCGTCGAACGAGCTGCGGTCGTCGAAGCTCGCGCCCTGCTCGGCGGGATCGTCCCCTGGCGGTGGGGCAACCGGTCGATCTTCGTCGTGGCGGCAGTCCTGTCGGCCAGCGTGAAGGCCTGGTCGAGCCCGCAGGCACCGGTCGCCGTCGCCGGCATCGTCGCAACGCTCGCGGTCTGGCTTGTCGCACTCCGGCGTCGGAGCGAGATACTCGTGTCATGACCCCCACGCCGATCCCGGCCGCCGCCATCGCTTCGTCCAACCCGACGTCACGTGCGGTGTTCCGGCACCTGGCGAGAGCGGTGGGAGCAACCAACCGCGAGGCCGACGACCTCCGACTCACCGTCCTCGGTCGGCTGACGGGAAGGGACGGGACGAGGCGAGACCGGGCGCTGGCCAAGGAACTGCGCGAGATCGACGCGGCCGATCCCTCCGGCGACCTCGGAGCCGAGGTACGCCTCGCCGCCTGGTTCACGTACGCGGCCGCCGGCGACCACGGCGACGGCGCCCAGATGGCCGAGTCGTGGGCTGCCACGACGGCAGCGTCGTCCGACTCGATGGCTGCGGTCGCCCGCCTGCTCCGAGAGCGCGGGGCGGGCGACCGGGGATCGACTCCGGAGTAGCCGGGCAGCGCCACGGGCGTTGCATACCCCCTGGGGTATCAGTAGAGTGACCGGATGGAACTTCCCGAGGAGACCGTGTCCGACGTGGTCCGACGGCTGCGCCGCATCGAAGGCCAGGTCCGCGGTCTGCAGCAGATGCTGACCGAGGGGCGCGACTGTCGAGAGATCGTCACGCAGCTCTCGGCGGCCAACAAGGCCCTCGAACAGGCCGGGTTCGTCGTCGTGGCCGCCGGTCTGACCTGGTGCCTCGAAGACCCGGAGCGCTCGGCCGCGGAGGGCTACGAGCTCGCCGACGTGCAGAAGATGTTCACCAAGCTCGCCTGACCCCGGGCATCGGGGCGCTCCACGGCCCTCCCCAACCCAACCGTTCGCCTCCCGGCCGACCCGCTCCGCGCCCGTCGTGCCTCGACCCGAAACGAGCAACCACATGACCAGTCTCGACACCGCAGCGTCCGCCGACTCCGGGACGCCGGACGACCCGCCGCCGGACCGGACCGACGGGCTCCTCGCCCGCATCGGCCGTTCCGCCGCGCAACACCGACGGCGGACCATCGTGCTGTGGGCACTCGTCGTCCTGGTGGCCGCACCGCTGGCCGCGACCCTGACCGGGGCGCTCTCGGGCGCCGGATGGGAGGCACAGGGCTCGACCGCGCTCGAGGTGCGCGACGAACTGCGCCGTGACTTCCCCCAACTCGGCGCGGAAGCGGCAATCGTGGCCTTCCGCCAGGACGACCCGATCGCCGACGACCCGGCGGGTCTCGAGACCCTGGTTGCCGCGCTGGCCGACTCGCCCGGCGCGAGATCCGTCGTCGACCCCCTCGCCCAACCGCCGGAGGCCGGGCTCATCAGTCCGGACGGGCGAGCAGCCCTGGTGCCGGTGGCACTGGAGTCCGACGACGATGCCGATCTCCCGGACGCCGCCGGTGACGTGATGGCCACCGTCGCGGCGACGACGCTGCCACCCGGCGCCGAAGCCGACACGACCGGCGAATGGGCGGTGTGGCACGACTTCAACGAGAGCAACGAGGAGGCCCTGCACAAGGCGGAGCTCCTGTCGGGTCTCCCGACCATCCTGCTCCTCTTCGTCGCCTTCGGATCGGCCATCGCTGCCGGGATCCCACTCGTGCTCGCACTCGCGGGGATCGCCGTCGGTTTCGCCGTGCTCCACCTGGCCACGGTCGTCACACCGCTCTCGGTCTGGTCGATGAACTTCTCGATGATGATCGGGTTGGCGGTCGGTATCGACTACAGCCTCTTCATCGTGTCGCGCTACCGGGAGGAACGCGAGGACGGCCGCGATGCCCTCGACGCCGTCGCCGGCACGCTGGCCACCGCAGGCAAGGCCGTCTTCTTGTCGGCCCTGACCGTGGTGCTCTCCCTGTCCGCCATCTTCCTCGTCCCCGTCATGGTCTTCCGCTCGATGGCGCTGGGCATGATCCTCTCGGTGGTCGCCACCGCCGCGGCCTCGCTCACGCTGCTCCCCGCGATCCTCGTCGCCATGGGCGACCGGGTCCTCGTGACCCGAGGGCACGAAGACCCCGACCGCGCCGCCGAGGGCCGCTGGGCCCGTTGGACGGCCATGGCCATGCGGCGCCCGACCATCACCCTGGTGGCCGGCGTCACCGTGTTGCTCGTCCTGGCCGCGCCGGCGCTCGGCATGCGGCTCGGGATGCCCGCTGCCGGGGTCGTCGAACGCGGTGAACAGAGCAGGGACGGCTACGACGCCGTGGTCGAGTCGTTCGGCCCGGGCGCACCGGCGCCGCTCTTCGTGACCGTCGACGTCGGTGATGCCGGTCGCGTGATCGAGATCGCGTCGGCCGACCCCGGAGTCGTCGCCGCCGATGTCGTCGCCGAGCCCGCCGTGTCCGGCCGGACGGTCGTGCGGGTCTCGCCGTCGACCGCAGTCGACGACGAGGCGACGTCCGACCTCGTGCACCGACTCCGCAGTGACCTCGACGTGGCGGTGCCGGACGCACGTCTCGGCGGCCCAGGGAGCCAGAACACCGACCTGACCAGCGCGCTGACCGGGACCGCACCGATCGCCATCGCCTTGATCATGGCCGTGGCGTTCGGGCTGCTGCTCGTCGTCTTCCGGAGCACGTTGATCGCCGTGTCGTCGATCGTGTTCAACCTCGTCGGCGTCGCCGCCAGCTTCGGTTTCGCCACGCTGGTCTTCCAGCACGGCTACGGCGCGTCGCTGCTCGGGATCGAGCACCAGGGCTTCGTCGACGCCTGGGCGCCGTTGTTCTTCTTCGCCCTCCTGTTCGGGCTGTCGATGGACTACCAACTGTTCCTCCTGGCCGCGATCAAGGAGCGGAGAGACGCGACCGGTGACGCACGCCTCGCCGTTCGCGAGGGCATCGCGCGCACCGGCCGGCCCATCACCAACGCCGCCCTGATCATGATCGTGGTGTTCATCGCCTTCGGCGTGACGGGGCCGATCCCGCCGACGGAGTTGGGGGTCACGCTCGCGTTGGCCGTCTTCCTCGATGCCACCGTCATCCGGATGATGCTCGTCCCGTCGCTGCTCGGACTGCTCGGTGAACGGGCCTGGCATCTCCCCGCCTGGCTCGACCGCCGGCTGCCCGTGGTGACGTTCGACCACTGATCCACCCGTCCGGCCTGTGCGTCGTGCCCGCGTCGTGTCCGATTCGAAACGGCCATCGGGCGACGTTCCTATGATGGCCGCGATGTCGGGAAACGACGGGGTCCGCCTCATGGGCCGGGAACGTCTGCCGGCGGCGATCGCGGTCGCCGGTCGGCTGCTGGCACGCGACGTCGACGGCCGGTCCGTGGCCCTGCCGGCCTCGCTCGGTGGCGACCATGGGCGGCGACCCGAGGACGTGGATCATCTGACGCGACTGCACAGCCGCGACCGGCCACGCAATGCACGGGCATGGGCCGACGCCATCGACGATCCCGGTCGGGTGTACACCGTCGACGCCTGGGTCCGCGTCGGCGACCGCTGGCTCTACCGCCGATTCGACTACTGCAACCTCCTCGACGATGCCACGATCGGTGTCGTCCTGGTGGGCGTCACCGCGCTCGAGCCCGAGGTGATCGATCCGCCGCCGCAGCCCATGGCGATGACCCACGAGCCCGCGCGCTGGAGCATCCTCCGGATCGGTCCGCTCGGACGGATCCTCCGGGCCGAGGGAACGGTCGACGACCTGTACGGACGCACGGTGGACGAACTGGTCGGGATGAACGGCCTCACCCTCATCCACCCGGATGATCACGAGGCCCTCCTCGATGCCTGGGCCGACGTCGTCGAAGGAGGATCCGCGGGTCGCGCGCTGCGGCAGCGGGTCGTCTCGGCGTCGGGCGCGGTGACCTGGGTCCTGGCGTCGATCGGCCGTCCCGACCCCGATGGGTCGGTGATGATCCACGACCTCGACATCTCCGCTCAGCTCGCGGCCGAGGAAGCACTCCGTACGAGCGAGGAGCGCCTCCGCAAATTGGCGAGAGACCTCCCGGTGGGGGTGTTCGTCAGCGACTCCGACGGCTGGTTCGAGTTCACCAACGAGGCATGCCGCGAACTCCTCGGGGGGAGCGCCTGCTTCGACGAGTTCCTCGACACCAGCACCACGAGATGGGCGACGATCCTCGACACGGCCACACGCCAAGGCGAGGTCTCGGTCGACTGTCCGACCCCCGACGGCCGCCTGCTGCGGATCCGCTGCCAGGCCCCACTCCCCGACGGCACGGTGTCCGGTGTCGTCGAGGACGTGACGTCGACCGCCCGGTGGCGCGAGGAGGCGTCGCGCGATGCCCTCACCGGACTGGCCAACCGAGCGGCGTTGACGCGCGAGATCGCCCGGCGGGTCACCGCCGGCGCCACGTCGTTGGTTGCGTTCATCGACCTCGACTCGTTCAAACGGGTCAACGATCTCCACGGACACGACGAGGGCGACCGCGTCCTCATCCGGGTCGGCGAGGCACTCCGCGGGATGATCCGCG
>JBFIHN010000213.1:0-6377 GCA_041601775.1 Acidimicrobiales bacterium | reverse complement strand
GCTGGAACCCGAAGAAGTTGTGCGGGTCGTCGTAGCTGCGCACGATGAGCAACGCCTGTGCGAGCACCACCGCGACGAACACGCCGCGGACGAGCCTCGCTCGCCAACGCGGTCGCTCGATCCTGGTGCCCTCGGTCACCTCCACCTCCGCAGTGTGGCGCGCCGTTCGGGCTCGATGGATCTCTGGCGAGCGATGGTCTCGGGACCGGAACCGGCGCAGCTCGCGTCCGTGTACCACGATGGCCAGTCAGCGAAGGCCAGTCAGCGAAGGCCAGACAGCGAACACGGAGCGGATGGAGGTGACGCGGTGACGGAGTCCGAGAGCGGCGTGGGGACCGGGTCGGTGGTGGTGCGGCGTGACGGCCCGGTGGTCACGTTGCGACTGGACCGGCCGGAGAAGCTGAACGCGCTCGACGAGGCGATCCGGTCGGGCCTCGCCGACGCGCTCACGGCGCTCGAGGACGACCCGACCGCGACCGTCGTGGTGCTCGAAGGTTCCGGACGAGCGTTCTCGGCCGGCGCCGACCTCGGTGGCGACGCCTATGCCGACCTCGACGTCGACTGGGCCACCCGCCGCCACCGCACCGGCAACTGGCAGCGCCTGCTCGACCAGCTGGGCCGGATCCCACAGGCGACGGTCGCGCGACTGCACCGCCATGTGATCGGCGGGGCAGCGCTGCTCGCTGCTGCGTGCGACATCCGGATCGCCGCCGACGACACCGTCGTGCGGATCCCCGAACTGGCCATCGGCATCCCGCTCACCTGGGCCGGTGTCCCGCTCCTCGTCCGCGAGATCGGTCTGCCGCTCACCCGCGACTGGGTCATGACCGGCCGCTCGGTCGAGGCCGACGAACTCCTGCGATCGGGCTTCGCCCAGCGGGTCGTCCCGCGGGACGACCTCGACGATGCGGTCGCGCAGTGCGTGGCCGAGCTGTCCGCCATGCCGGCCGGGCCGTTGGCCATGACCCGAGCGCTCACCGCGGCGATCGGCCGGACCGCCCCGGCGATGGTCGCGGGTTGGGCGGACGCCGACGCGCTGGCGTGGTCGTTCCGCGAACCCGAGGGCCGCAGCGCCGCCGCCGACTACGACCGGCGTCGCCGGTCCTGACCGGCCCGGCCGGCCGCAGGGGTCAGCCGGCGGACGTGGTCGCGGGCGCCGGCACGTTCGGGGCGTCGGCGTCGTGTCCTTCGTCGGCGACCGCACGCGGCGTCGACTCGACGAAGCTGGCGAACACGAGCGACGCCACGCCGAGTCCGGCACCCACGAGATACGCGGTGAAGAAGTCGGCGGCCTTCTCCGTACCCCCGTAGATCGACGTGAGCACGGTGATGCCCATGGCCGACCCCACCTGGAACGTCATGCGCTGGGCGGCGGCGGCGATGCCGAGATCGGCCTCGTCGACCGAGTTGGAGAGCGTGGCGGTGATGGTCGGCTGCGCGGTGCCGTTGCCGATCCCCTGGAGCACCAGGGCGAACACGACGAGCAGCACCATGTCGGCGCGGGCGCCGACGCCGAGGAGCAACAGGGCGACCGCGATGGCCAGCGAACCGAACATGGCGACGGGCCGCTCACCGATCCGGGTCGCCACCGAACCGCCGACGGGCGAGGTGGCCGAGAACGACAGCGGGCGCACCAACATCACGAGCGACGTGGTCGACACCGAGAACGCGAACACCGACTGGAGCAACAACGGAGCGAGGATGAAGCCGCCCATGTAGGCCGCACCGGAGAACAGCGCGGCGAGCAACGACGCGGTGAAGTTGCGGCGTCGGAAGAACGCCAACGGCAGCAGCGGGAACGCAACGCGCGACTCGACGAGGACGAAGGCCGCAAGACCGGCGACGCCGACGACGATCGCGGTGACCACGAACCCGTCGAGGCCGTGGTCCGGCGCTTGGTTGAGGGCGAGCATCAGACCGCCGGCACCGAGGGCGAGGGTGAGCGCGCCGAGCACGTCGAAGCCGACGTCGACCCGGCGGGGCGTCTCCCGCAGGACGAGGAACGCGGTGACCACCGGAACGATCGACAGCACTGCCTGGATCCCGAACATCGGTCGCCATCCCACGGCATCGATCAACGGGCCGCCGATGACGAGTCCGATCGCCGGTGATCCGGCGGCGACGAGCGACCACCAGCCCATGGCCTTGGCCCGTTCGCTGGGCGCATGCACGCTGTTGATGAGCGCCATCGACGACGGGATGGTGGCGGCACCGATCACGACCGCGAGGCCGCGCATGGCGATCAGCGAGTAGGGATCCCACGCCACCACGGTCAGCGCGGTCACCAACGTCGAGATGGTGAAGCCGGTCAGGAAGACCCGCCGGTGGCCGTAGAGGTCGCCCAGCTTTCCGAGGATCGGGAGCGCGACCGCACTGGCGAGGAGCGGACCCGAGATCACCCACGCGATCAGCGTCTCGCTGGCGTCGAAGTCGTCGGCGATGGTCGGCAGGCTGACGGCGAGCAGCGTCACCGGGAACGTGGTGGCGAACATGCCGGTCAACGCGGTGAGGAGCACCCACCGGGGATACCGGCCGGACGCGGTCAGTCGAGCCTGGACATCGTGCCGCTTGGCGGCGATGGTGCTGGAGGCGTCGGGCACCGGACCGACCATACCGGCGCGGCCGTAACGTCCATTATCGACGCGACACATGTCACGTCGCTTCCGACGGGGGCCCCGCCCGCGCCGCTCGGCTTCTGCGGTAGAAAACGCCCATGGCTCAGACCGCGCTCCGTGGAAGCCTCGTCAACACCCGTGGTGCCCTGCCCGCAGACGACCACGACGCTGCGATCAGCGCCAGTTCCTAGCCCGTGGCCCGCGCGTCGAGGTCGTCCAGGCGTTCGGTCGGACTGGTGCTCGGCGCGGGTGGCGTCGCGGGAGCGGCCTGGCATGCAGCCGTGCTCGCTGCGCTGGCCGACCTCGGGTGGGACGCACGAGTCGCGGATCTGATCGTCGGGACCTCGGCCGGGTCGGGCACGGCCAGCATCCTCCGTCTCGGGGTCCCGGCCGAGGACCTCTTCGCCGGGACGTTGGGTCGACCGATGGGCCCGATCGGTGCGGGGTTCGCCGCCAAGGCGGGGCCGCCAGTCCCCATCCCGACGCCGAAGATCGGTGGCGGCATCCCGCTCCCGGCGTCGCCGGCGATGGCGTTGCGCTCGCTCGCGGCGCCGTGGCGCCTGCGTCCGATGAAGCTGGCGGCCGGCCTCCTCCCTGCCGGGCGGGCGTCGACCGCCTTCATCGGCGACCGCATCCGCAACGCCCACGACGAGTCGTGGCCCCAGCGTCCGACCTGGGTCTGTGCCGTCCGGCTCTCCGACGGCGAGCGGGTCGTGTTCGGCCGCGACGTCCACGACGCCC
Source organism: Acidimicrobiales bacterium (assembly GCA_041601775.1). Classification (GTDB taxonomy): domain Bacteria; phylum Actinomycetota; class Acidimicrobiia; order Acidimicrobiales; family Salinilacustritrichaceae; genus Salinilacustrithrix. The sequence continues at coordinate 3,021 of JBFIHN010000213.1, read as the reverse complement.
ACCTCGCCACGGCGGTGGAGGCGTCGTCGGCCATCCCCGCGTTCTTCGCCCCGGTCGAACACGACGGCGACCTGTACGTCGACGGCGGCACGCACTCGCCGACCAACGCCGACCTCGTCGCAGGTCTGGGCTTCGACGTCGTCGTGGTCTCGAGCCCGATGTCGGGCACGAGCGACGCGCTCCGTCGGCCGAAGTGGACCGGTGGTCGGGCCCTCCACCGCCAGACGCTCGAGCGTGAGCTGCGCGCGATCCGGGCCGCCGGCACCCCGGTGCTCGTCCTCCAACCCGACGCCGCCGTGGTCGACGCCATCGGCCCCAACTCGATGGACCCGTCCCGGCGGGCCGCCATCGGTCGCATCGCCCACGAGTCGGTCTCGGCCTACCTCGCGACGGACGCCGTGGCCGACCGCCTCGCCGCCCTCGACCTGGCCTGACCCCACCCACCGCCGAACTCGACGTCCTCGTCGTCGGGGGCCGACGCTCAGGACGTCGAGTTCGCCGTGGGCCTAGGGTCCGGGCCCATGAGCACCGCATCGATGGACGGCCTCCTCGCCGAGGCGAACGAACTGCTCCCCGAGACCGTCGACCACCGTCGGCGCATGCACCGCCGTCCCGAGCTCGGGCTGCACCTGCCGGAGACGCAGGCCACGGTCCTCGAGGCGATCGACGGACTCGACCTCGAGATCGAGACCGGCGACGAGTGCTCGTGGGTCGTCGCCACCCTCGACTCGGGCACGCCCGGCCCGACGCTGCTCCTGCGCGGCGACATGGATGCCCTGCCGATGCCCGAGGACACCGGCCTGCCCTATGCGTCGGAGATCGACGGGGTGATGCACGCCTGCGGGCACGACGCCCACACCGCGATGCTCGCCAGTTCGGCCAAGCTCCTGGCCGGTCGCCGCGACGAACTCACCGGCAAGGTCGTCTTCATGTTCCAGCCGGGCGAGGAGGGGTACGCCGGGGCCAAGGTCATGATCGACGAGGGTCTGCTCGACGGACGCAACGTCACCCGCGCGTTCGCCATCCACCAGTCGACGTCGGCGCCGTCGGGCTTCGTCGGCACCAAGCCCGGACCGCTGCTCGCGTCGGCCGACTTCTTCGAGCTCACGGTCACCGGCAAGGGCGGCCACGCGTCGATGCCGCACTTCGCCGTCGACCCCATTCCCATCGCCTGCGAGATGGTCGGCGCGTTCCAGACGATGATCACCCGCAAGATCGAGGCGTTCAACCCGGCGGTCGTCACCGTGGCCAAGATCCGCGCCGGTACGACCACCAACGTCATCCCGGAGACGGCGACGATGGCCGGGACCATCCGCTCGGTCTCGGAGAAGAGCCGGGCGTTGGTGATCGCGGAGATGGAGCGGATCGCCACCCACATCGCGCTCGCACACGGCGCGACGGCGACGCTCGAGGTGCAGACCGACGGCTACCCGGTGACGGTCAACGACGCCGATGCTGCGGCCTGGGTGCTCGACGTGGCTGGTCGTCTCGTGGGTGACCAGGCGATGGAGATGCCCGACCCGGTGATGGGCGCCGAGGACTGGAGCTACGTCCTCCAACAGGTGCCCGGGGCGATGGCGTTCCTCGGTACGTGCCCGCCCGACATCCCGCTCGCCGAGTCAGCCCCCAACCACTCGAACCGCATGATCATCCACGAGGACGCGATGGCCGTCGGCACCGCGCTCTATGCCGCCGTGGCGCTCGACGAGTGCGGGCAGGTCCCGGCGTAGCCCGCGGGGCGTTCGTCTCAGATCCGGATGGTGACCGTGGTCTCGACCGGCTCGGCGTCCTCGTCGGGGGCGTCGTCCGCTCCGGTCGTCTCGGCTCGTTCCGCCTGTCGCAGCAACCGCCAGATCCCGCGCCCCAACAGATCGAGGTCGGTCGACGTGTAGCGCTCGCCGCCGAAGCGCCGCGCGGTGCGGGCCTGTGCGGCGAGGATGTCGGCGTCTTGTCGGAGCACCTTCCTCCCGCGCGCTCGGACGATCGCGCCAGCGACCGCCGGGGGCAACGGCGACGAGTAGTCGAGCACGAACCAGGCCCGCGTCCGGAACGGCGACATCGGGAGGTGCAGGATCGTGTTGAAGATCCGCAGCCATCCCTCGATGCCGTACTCGATCTGTGCGATCGACGGGAGGAAGAAGCGGTCCCAGTGGTCGAACGTCTTGTCGGTCTGGCTGGCGCTCAGGGTGAGTGGTCCGAACCCGATCGGTTCGCCCTGGTACTGCACCTCGAGCCCGTTCGGGAGCTCGCGTCGTACTGCGGTGATCTCCCGCGGCTCCTTGCGGCCGCGGAAGATGTCGCCGTGCACGAACGCGGTGTGCGGGACGTCGAGGGCGTTCTCGAGCGACGCATGCATCGTCGACTCGACGTCGCACACCAGCACCGTCCGGCCGACCCGCCGCTCGTCGAGGGCCGGAAGGGCGAAGGGTCGACCGGCGGGTTCGCCGCCGGGCTCGCCCCAGATCCAGACGAAGCCGTCCGCCTCGGTCACGGCGAAGGAGACCACCGACCGGTTGGGTGCTGGTGCATCGGCGTCGAGGCCGGGCACGTCGGTGCACGTCCCCGTGCCGTCGAAGCACCACCCGTGGTAACCGCACTGGAGCGAACCGTCGCGGGCGACGCGGCCGAGGCTCAGCGGCGCGTTGCGATGCGGGCACCGGTCGACGAGGGCGTGCGGGTCGCCGCTCCGGTCGCGGAACACCACGACCGGCGTCTCCATCAACTCGGTGGCGAGCGGCGTCGCCCCGAGATCCGACGACCGGCACGCCGGGTACCAGTGCCGACGCGGGAAGGCGACGGAGAAACGACCCTCAGCATCCATGGGCGCCCATTGTGGGCCACGCCGGTCGCCGACGTCTCGGCGACCGTCATCGCCGCGCGCTCCGTCTTCCCGTGCTCGCTCCCGGTGGTCGGCTGCGAGCGTTGCCGGAAGCGATGACGGCCCTATCCTCGGCCCGATGACCGGCACCCAGACCACTCCCGCGGGCATCGAGTTCCTGCGGACCCCCGACGATCGCTTCG
>JBFIHN010000212.1:0-6398 GCA_041601775.1 Acidimicrobiales bacterium | reverse complement strand
GTGGGGGGGGGGGGGGGGGGCAATCGCGAGTTGCACGGGGCGCGCCGGTAGCGTTGGCCGGAACATGACGACATTTGCAGAACTGGGCCTCGACCCCGACTTGGTTGACGCCCTCGCCTCCCAGGGCATCGAGAAGCCCTTCCCCATCCAAGAGATCACCATCCCCGACGCCGTCGCCGGTCGCGACGTGTGCGGCAAGGCCAAGACCGGCTCGGGCAAGACCCTGGCCTTCGGTCTCCCCATGGTGATGGCCCTTCCCGACCCCGACGACATCCACCACGGTCCGGCCGGCCTCGCGCTCTGCCCGACCCGTGAGCTCGCCATCCAGGTGGCCGAGGTCCTCGAGATGCTCGCCAAGGTCAAGGGCCACACGGTCACCGCGGTCTACGGCGGCGAGAAGATCGAGAAGCAGATCAAGGCGATCGAGGACGGCACCGGCATCATCGTCGCGACGCCCGGCCGACTGATCGACCTGCTCCAGCGCGGCGACGTCAAGCTCGACGAGGTCAAGATGGTCGCCGTCGACGAGGCCGACCGCATGGCCGACATGGGCTTCCTGCCCCAGGTCGAGTGGGTGCTCCGCCACGTCCCCGACGGGCACCAGACGCTGCTCTTCAGCGCCACCCTCGACGGCTCGGTCGGCGCCCTCGTCGACCGCTACCAGACCGATCCGATCACCAAGGAGGTGCTCTCCGAGACCGTCACCGTCGAGCAGATGCACCACCGCTTCCTCCGGGTCCACGAGATGGACAAGGCCAAGGTCGCCGGCGCCATCGTCGCCAACGGCAACCGGACGCTCATCTTCTCGAACACTAAGCGAGCCGCCGACCGTCTGGCCAAGGACCTCGAGAAGCTCGACGTCCGCGCCGAGCCGATCCACGGCGACCTGCCACAGCGTGCCCGGGAGAAGGCGCTCAAGCGCTTCGCCGACGGCACGCTCCAGGCGCTGGTCGCGTCGGACGTCGCCGCGCGCGGGCTCGACATCGACGAGATCGACACCGTCGTCCACTGGGATCCCGCTCCCGACCACAAGACCTACCTCCACCGTTCCGGTCGCACCGCTCGTGCGGGCACCGACGGCGTCGCCGTGACGTTGCTCGAGTGGAACGAGGAGATGGCCGTCAAGCTGCTCCAGCGTCGGCTCGGCCTCGAGGATCATCCGATCGTCGACATGTTCTCGAACGACGAGCGTCTCCACGACCTCGCCGGCTGGGATCCGCTCGCCAGCGAGTGAGCACCCGGTCGGTGGCTCATGCCATCGCCGGAACCGTTCCCCTCGCCGGGAACCAGTCGACCCGTGTGCGTCGTCGGAACCCTGACGACGAACCGGGAGCGACGAAGAATGCGCAGGATCATCCTCGGGCTGACGGCAGCGATGATGCTGGTGGCCGCATGCGGATCGAGCAACGACGACGCCACCGCGGAAGCGGTGGGCGACGACTCCGGAGCGGCGACCGCCGACGGGACCACGACGGACGGGGCGCTCCGGTCGGAGGCGCCGGCGGCACCCGGGTTCGACCGCTCCGGCGCTGAAGTCGACGCCGCGGCCCCGGGAGGCGACGGGGCGGAGTCGACCCAGAGCGAGATCGGGCTCCGGGCGGGCAGCGTCGACGACAACGAGACCTGGGAGGCCTATCTCCGCTATCGCGAGGCGTTCGCCCTGCTCGGGATCCCCGTCGACGACCTGCCGGTCGATGGTCGACGGATCATCACCGTCACCGACGAGGACGGTCTCCCCGTGCTCGACGCCGTCGTCCGGATCCGTGGTGGCGATGGTGCCGAGACGACACTGCGCACCGGCTCGGACGGCCGGGCGGTCTTCCTCGCTCCGGTTGGTGCGCTCGACGACCAGCAGTCGAGCCCGACGTTCACGGCGACGGCCTCGCACGGTGCGTCGACCGCGACACGAGAGCTGGGCAGCGAGCCCAACCAGACCATCGTCCTCGACGGGGTCGAGCACGATCGCGCGGTGCGTCTCGACGTGTTGTTCCTCGTCGACGCGACGGGATCGATGGGCGACGAGATCGAGCGGCTCAAGGCCAACATGGTCGGCGTCGCCGAGAAGATCGCGGCGTCGGACGCGGCACCGGACGTCCGCTTCGCGCTCACGAGCTACCGCGACACCAGCGACGACTACGTGGCCCGAACCGTCGACTTCACCGCCGATGTCGGCTCGTTCGTCGGGTCGCTCCGAGGGCTGGTGGCCGACGGCGGTGGTGACACCCCCGAGGCGCTGAACGAGGCGTTCGCCCAGGCGGTGAGCGAGCCGCGGTGGCGCACCGACGAGGACGTGGTCCGCCTGGTCTTCCTGATCGCCGATGCGCCGCCGCACATCGGCCGCGGGCAGAGCTACGTGACGAGCATCGCGTCGGCCGCCGGTTCGGGCATCCGGGTCTTCCCCATCGCCTCGAGCGGGACCGACGACCAGGCCGAGTACGTGTTGCGCCAGATCGCCCAGGCGACCCTGGGCCGCTTCGTGTTCCTCAGCTACGGGGCCGACGGGGCGGCGCTCGGATCCGCGTCGAACATCGACGACGAGGCCTACGACGTGCTCGCCCTCGACGACCTCGTGGTCCGTCTGGTCGAGGAGCAGTTGGCCCCGCTCGTGTCCCGCTGACGCGGCGGTCCGCCGGGCCCGGACCGCGGTCTGTGAGCATGGTTCGGTGGACGACGTCGGAGCACAGCTGGCGGGTGCGTTCCTCGACCGCTGTTCGGCGCGTGGGCTGACGCCCGATCGTCGGCTGCGGATCCTCGATCGCCGACCGACCCCGTGCCCCACCCTCGCCGCCGACGAGAGCCTCGGCGCGCTGCACGAACGGCTGGTGTCGTCGTCGGAACGACGGACGAGGGGCGCCTGGTACACGCCGACGTGGCTCGCCCAGGACATCGTGACCCGTGCGGTCACCACGCCCGGACGGGTCGCCGACCCGAGCTGCGGCGGGGGCGTGTTCCTGGTCGCGGCAGCGGAGCGGCTGCGCTCCCTCGGCGCCGACGTGGGCACGGTCGTCGGCGCACTGCTGTGGGGCGCGGACGTGGATCCGCTGGCCGTGGCGGTGAGCGAGGCCGAGCTGTGGCTGTGGTCGGCGGCCCACGGCGAGCCGACGGTGGCCGGTCCCCGTCTGGTCGTGGGCGACGCCCTCGTCGACGTGGCCATGCCGGCCGTCGACGTGGTGGTCGGGAACCCACCGTTCCTCGGTCAGTTGAAGTCCGCCACGAGCGTCGACGCTGCCCGCCGTGTTGCGCTCGTCGCACGGTGGGGCGACGCCGTCCGTGCCTACACCGATGCCAGCTGGATCTTCCTGCTGGCCGCGATCGATGCCGTCGGCACCGGCGGCACGGTCTCGCTGGTCCTCCCGCAATCGGTGTTGGGTGCCCGCGACGCTGCCGTGGTCCGAGCCCGTGTCGACGCCCGGGCCGCGCTGGTCGAGTGCTGGGTGGACGACGGCAAGACCTTCGCCGCCGGCATCGACGTGTGCGTCCCGCTGCTGCGGGTCGGTGCGCCGACCGGCACGACGGGGAACGACTGGCTGCGTCCCCTGACCGAGGCTGCGGGGACGCCCGGTGTCTCCCTCGCGGAGACGACCCTGGTCCTGGGTGACCGGGCCGACGTGGTCGCAGGGTTCCGGGACGAGTACTACGGGTTGGTCGACGCCGTGTCCGAGGGCGGGTCCGGGCCGCGGCTGGTGACGTCGGGTTCCATCGACCCGTATCGCCTGCGCACGGAGCCGGTCCGCTTCGCGAAGCAGCGTTGGGACCGCCCGACGGTCGACGGCGCCCGTGCGTCCGGGCGTGCCGCCCGGTGGGTGGAGGTCCAGGCCGGGCCGAAGGTGGTGATCGCCAGCCAGACCCGCGTGCTCGAAGCCGTCGTCGACACCGACGGGTCGATCGTCGCCGGCGTCCCTGCGCTCGTGGTCCGTCCCGACGACGTCGCCGACCTCTGGCTCCTCGCCGCAGCGATCCACGCCCCGGTCGTGTCGGCCTGGATGCTGCAACGGACGATCGGCACCGGCCTGTCGGCCGATGCGTGCCGCCCGACCAGAGAACTCGTGGCCCGCATCCCGTTGCCGGCGCGCCGCGCCGAGTGGGAACGCGCCGCCGAGATCGGACGCGCCCTCGCTGCGGGAGACGACCGCTGGGACGAGTTCGCCACCGTCGCCGACGCGTCGTACGGCGTCGACGACTCCGCACTGCGGGACTGGTGGCTCGGGCGGATCCCACTACGCTGACCGGCCGAGCGGACCACCGGATGGGGGAATTGATGGACTGGCACTACGGGAACATGCTCGAGGTCGTCGCCGAGACGATTCCGGACGAACCGGCGCTGATCCACGGCGACGACATCCGTTCCTGGAGCGAGTTCGACGCGACGGCGGATGCCCTGGCGGCCGACATGATCGACGCCGGCCTGACCGAGCAGTCGAAGGTGGGCATCTACCTCTACAACGATCCCGCCTACATGACGACGATGTTCGCCGCCTTCAAGGCCGGACTCGTCCCGTTCAACGTCAACTACCGCTACTCGGGCGACGAGGTCCACTACCTCTTCGACAACGCCGATGCCGAGGCCGTGGTCTTCCACGCCAGCTTCGCGCCGGTGATCGAGGAGATCCGCGACCGGCTCCCCGACGTCAAGCGCTGGTACGTCGTCGCCGACGGCGCAGCGATCCCACACTGGGCCGTCCCGTTCGAGCCGATCCTCGAGCGCGACGTCGAGCGCTGTGACCCGGCGTGGGGCCGCAAGCCCGACCACATCTTGATGATGTACACCGGCGGGACCACCGGCATGCCCAAGGGCGTGATGTGGACGCACGACGACCTCTTCGCCAGCCTCGGCCGCGGCGGCCAGGTCGGCTTCGGCGTTCCCGAGCTGACCGACCACGACGAGCTCGCGGCGCGCGTCGCCCCCGGCCAGGTGCTCCTCCCGGCGTGTCCGCTGATGCACGGCACCGGGCAGTTCACCGCGTTCGTCGGCCTCGTCGGCGGCGCCGCGATCTGCACCATGCCCAACCGTTCGTTCGACCCGGGCGAACTCCTCGCCACCGTCGACCGCCACAAGGTGACGTCGCTGATCATCGTCGGCGACGCCTTCGGCCGCCCGATCCTGGCCGAGCTCCGCGAGAACCGCGCCGACTACGACCTGTCGACCCTGTTCTTGATGGTCTCCTCGGGTGTCATGTGGAGCCACGACGTCAAGCAGGGGATCCTCGAACAGCTCCCCGGCGTCATCCTCTACGACAGCTACGGCTCGTCCGAGGCCGTCGGCCTCGGCCAGAGCGTCTCGACCGCCGACGACACCGGCGAGACCGCCACGTTCCAGCTGGGCGAGCGGGTCAAGGTCTTCACCGAGGACGGCCGGGCCGTCGAACCGGGTTCGGACGAGAGCGGCTTCGTCGCCATCGGCGGTCCGCAGCCGCTGGGCTACTACAAGGACCCGGAGAAGACCGCGGCCACGTTCCGCACCATCGACGGCGTCCGCTACTCGGTGCCCGGCGACTACGCCAGGGTCAACGCCGACGGAAGCCTCCAGCTGCTCGGCCGCGGATCGGTCTGCATCAACACCGGAGGCGAGAAGGTCTTCCCCGAGGAGGTCGAGGAGGTGCTCAAGGAGCACGACTCGGTCACCGACGCGGTCTGCGTGGGCCTGCCCCACGAACGGTTCGGTGAGACAATCTGTGCCGTGGTCGAACCCTCCGCCGAAGCCGTCGACGCCGGAGCGCTGATCGCGCACGTGCAAGGTCGTCTGGCGAAGTACAAGGCCCCGCGCGACGTGGTCACGGTCGAGACCATCGGCCGTGCCCCCAACGGCAAGGTCGACTACAAGCGCCTCAAGGCCCACGCGGCGGAGACGCTCGGCCGATGAACGATCTCCGTACCCGCCTCGCCGACGGCGAGTCCGTCCTCATGCCCGGGTCGTGGGACGCGCTCTCGTCGCGCCTCGCCGCCGATGCCGGGTTCTCGACCGTGTTCCTGTCGGGGTACTGCGTCTCCGGGACCCAACTCGGCCTGCCCGACTACGGCTTCCTCACCCAGACCGAGATGGCCGACCAGGCCCGCCGGGTCACGGCAGCCAACCCGGGGTTGAACGTCGTCGTCGACGGCGACACCGGCTACGGCAACCCGCTGAACGTGATCCGCACCGTCGAGCTGTGGGAACAGGCCGGCGCGGCCGGGGTGTTCATCGAGGACCAGATCTGGCCCAAGCGCTGCGGCCACATGGCCGGCAAGCAGGTCGTCCCGCAGGACGAGTGGCTGCACAAGCTCCGGGCCGCCGTCGACCATCGCGGCGAGTTGCTCGTCTGCGCTCGGACCGACGCCCGTGCCGCGCTCGACCTGGACGCGGCGATCGAGCGGGCGAAGGCCGCGGTCGACACCGGCGTCGACGCCGTCTTCGTCGAGGC
>JBFIHN010000211.1:0-6413 GCA_041601775.1 Acidimicrobiales bacterium | reverse complement strand
GTCGATGGCGTTGGCCCGTGCATGGGCGTTGAGCCAGTCGGCGATCTCGGCCGACATCCGGTAGGCCGTCGCCATCACCGCAGTGTCGACATCGAGACGATCGGCGATGCCACGGAGGCCGATGCCGAGCGGGTTCGAGCGTTGGGCGTCGTCGCCGACGAACGTCAGACCGGTGCTGCGCCGCTGGACCGCGCGGAGCTGGAGCAGGCTCAGGTCCTGGGCCTCGTCGACGATGACATGGCCATACGACACCGGGATCCCCTCGACGCGGGCCCGGACCTCGTCCGCCAGCGCCCCGTCGGCATCGGCCGACACCCATGCCTCGACCAGGTCGGGCGGGGTGTCGAGGTCGGCGAGGAACGCTCGGTTCCGCAGCTTCTTCAGTACCTGCGTCGTCGTCCACGCCGGCCAGATGTCCTTGACCGCGTCTCGGACGGCCGCCGGCCGGCGATCGAGCCGGTTGGCGAGGACGTCGACGAACACCTTGCGCTTGTCCCGCCACGGCAGGGTCCTCGCGAGGATCCGCTCGGCCAGCGCCGCGATGTCGGCCAGCGGCATGGGTGCGCCCTCGACCCGGATCGCCGCCGGCGTCACGAGGCGTTGTTCGAGCCGGTCGAGCACGTCGAGCCATCGCTCGTCGCTTCCGGCCGCGTTCGACGGACCGAGCAGGCGGTCGAACGTCGTCTGGGTGATGCGGGCCTCACCCAGGGTCGGGAGCACGGCGGACACGAACCGGAGGAACTTGTCGCTCGGCCCGACGACGAGGATGTTGCCGGCCGTGAGCCGGTTGTCGTTGTAGACCAGCCACGCGGCACGGTGGAGCGCCACGACCGTCTTGCCCGTGCCCGGACCGCCGCGCAGCACCAGACGCGCGGCCGGGTCGAGACGGACGAGCTCGTCCTGCTCGGACTGCAGCGTCGCCACCGCCGTGCGCATCTCCGTGCCGCGGGAGCGGGCCAGTTCGCCGAGCAGGGGAGAGGTGCCGTGGATCTCCCCCGAGGCGAAGTCCTCGACGAAGAGGTCGGTGATCGACCCGACGTAGGTGACCCGCCGCGCGAGGCCCATCGGCTCGTCGAGTCGGGCCCGGTAGAAGCCCCCGGCGAAGGGTGCCCGCCAGTCGACGACGAGTTGCTCACCGCCCTCGTCGATCCCGTAGAGGCCGACGCGCCAGACGTGGTCGTCGTCGATGCGCCCGAAGACCACCAGTTCCTGCTGCAGCTTCTCGACCGTGCCCCGCACGACGGCGTCGATGTACTCGTCGGCGAGTTCGTCGGCACCGCCGCCGGAGATCCCGGCGAGGCGAGCGAGCTTGGCCTCGACCGCGTCGCGAGAACGCTCGAGCGCGAGGCGCTCGGAGTCCAGGTCGACGACGGCCTCCACCTCGTCGTGTCTACTCATCGGCGCTCCCGGGGGGAAACGGGTATCGCGCCGGCGGCGTAGGGTCCGGGCGGTGAAGACCGCAGATCACCCGGACCTCGAGTCGTCCGACGCACTGGCCGACGCGGTCGCGGCCGTCCGCGCCGCGGAGATCGACCCGGACGCCGAACGCCACCGTGCGGCCATCCTCGACTTCGTCGCCGCCCACGACGATGCGTTGCACCGATCCTGTCGTCGGGGTCATCTCACGGGATCGGCCCTCGTGGTCGACGCCACCGGCGAACACGTCCTGTTGCTGTTCCACACCAAACTGCAGCGCTGGCTGCAGCCGGGCGGCCACTGCGACGGCGATGCCAACCTCGCCGCCGTCGCCCTCCGCGAGGCGACCGAGGAGTCGGGGATCGACGGTCTGCGCATCCATCCCTTCGCCATCGATCTCGACGTCCACGAGGTCGACCCGCCGGGGGACGGCCCGCACCTCCATCTCGACGCCCGCTTCCTCGTGGTCGCGCCCGAGGGCGCACAACCGGTGGGCAACCACGAGTCACAGGCGATCCGCTGGGTCGCCCTCGCCGACCTCCCACTCCACGACGTCGACCCCGGCACCGTCCGCATGGCCCGTCACGGGCTCGCGTTGCACGGCGCGATCACTGCATGACCGACCTGGCCGTCCTCGGGTGGGACAGCGGGTGGGCGGACCTCGCTCGCGACGTCGACGGTGTCCCCGGCCGGGTCGTGCGACAGGACCGGGGGTGGGTCCAGGTGGCCCGGTCGGCGACGCAGGTCGAGTCCTACCGCACCCGCGCCGACCGCGTCGGCACACCGGTCGTCGGCGACTGGGTCACGACCGTCGATGACGAGGTCGCCGCCGTGCTCCCACGCCAGAACGCCCTCCGCCGGGCCGACCCGGTGGGCGAGGGTGAGCAGGTCCTGGCGGCCAACCTCGATCACGTCCTGATCGTGCTGGGCCTGGACCGTCCGGTGAAGTCGGGGCGGATCGAGCGAGCGGTCATCCAGGCGTGGGATGCCGACGCCGAGCCCATCGTCGTCCTGACCAAGGCCGACCTCCACGACACGCCCGATGCCGAGCGACAGCGAGTCGGCGGCGAGAATCCGGGCGTCGACGTGGTCGTGGTGTCATCGCACCACGGGCTGGGGATCGATGCGCTGCGGCAACGGGTCGGCGGACGGATGGTGGTCCTGCTGGGCGAGTCCGGCGCCGGGAAGTCCAGTCTCCTCAACGCCCTCGCCGACGGCTCGGTCGCCGAGATCGGCGACGTCCGGGAGACCGACGCCAAGGGTCGTCACACGACGACGCGACGTCAGCTGCACCTGCTCACGGGCGGGGGACTGGTGGTGGACACGCCCGGTGTGCGTGCCATCGGGCTCTTCGCCGACCCGGACGCGGTCGACGCGGCGTTCCCCGATGTCGTCGAGCTCTCGACCCAGTGTCGCTTCAACGACTGCTCCCACGACCAAGAACCCGGGTGTGCGGTCGGCGCCGCGGTGGCGTCCGGTGACCTCGGGGTCGAACGCCTCGACGCCTATCGGGCGATGCACGCCGAGGCCGAGTGGGCCCAGATGCCGGACCACGAACGTCGCCGTCGCCGCTAGGCGGTCACTACCCGACGTCGTCGGGGGTCTCGCAGCTCTCCATGTAGTTGACATGGGCGAAGTCATCGATCAGGACGTCGATCTGGTAGCCCTCGCGGTCGGTGACGCTGAAGGCCTGGTCGTAGCGGGGATCCGACGAGTCGCGTTGTGCGGCTGCGTACTCCCGCCGATCGATGGCGAAGGTGCGGTAGTCGTCGAGCCAGGCGGCGACCGCGGCGGCCTCGTCCGGTGCTGCCGGCGGTTCGAGCGCCGCGAGGCGGGCGATCATCGCCTCCACCTCGGCCGTGCCGTCATCGAGGATCCTGGCCCGTTCCTCGGGCGATCCCACCTCGCTCGCGAACGGGAGCGCCTCGAACACCGGCGTCGACCGGGCACACGTCGCCTCTGCCGTCGCGGACCAAGCGGTGTCGTCGAGCCGGTCGCGGGGTTCGGCCCGTCCCTCGAAGACCGACAGGTACAGGACGTAGCCCCAGATGCCGACGAACGACGCGATCGCCAGCAGCACGCCGAAACGTCGGGGGTTGAACCGGCGCCGGGGTGACGAGGCACCCCGGGGGCCGTCTGCGGACGCATCAGCCAGATCGGTCACCACGCGATGGTCGTCCATGGAGTCGTCGCCGCGCCAGAATGCCAGCCATGAGCGAGCTCCTCGACGACCTCCGCGAACGCGGCCTGGTGCACGACAGCACCGACCTCGATGCCCTCGCCGAACGACTCGACGCAGGCCCGATCCGTCTGTACTACGGCTGCGATCCGTCGGCGCCGAGCCTGCACGCCGGCAACCTCATCGGACTCCTGGTCCTGCGGCGTTTCGCCGACGCCGGCCACCAGCCGGTCGCGCTGGTCGGGGGCGCCACCGGCATGGTGGGGGACCCGGGCGGGCGATCGGAGGAACGGAACCTCCTCGACGACGACACGCTCGCCGCCAATGTGGCCGGCATCCGTGCCCAGGTCGAGTCGGTGGTGGGTTCGGTGGCCGACGTGGTCGACAACCGGGACTGGACCGCGAACGTCGGCGTGCTCGAGTTCCTGCGGGACGTGGGCAAGCACGTGACCGTGAACCAGATGTTGGCCAAGGAGTCGATCAAGGCCCGGGTGGAGTCCGAACACGGGATCTCCTTCACCGAGTTCAGCTACATGCTCCTCCAGGCAAACGACTACTGGCACCTGCACGACGCCGAAGGCGTCGAACTCCAGATCGGCGGCTCGGACCAGTGGGGCAACATCGTGGCGGGGGTCGACATGGTGCGCCGCCGCTCGCAGGCCACGGTGCACGCCTTCACGTGGCCGCTCATGACCCGGGCCGACGGGGCCAAGTTCGGGAAGTCGGCCGGTGGCGCCATCTGGCTCGACGCCGCCCGGACGTCGCCGTATGCCTTCTTCCAGTACTGGATGAACGTCGACGACCGCGATGTCGAGCCGTTCCTCCTCCAGCTGACGATGCTCACCGTGGGCGAGGTGCGCGCCGTGGTGGCTGCCCATGCCGAAGCCCCCCATGCCCGCGCCGCCCAACGCCGCCTGGCGGGGGAGGTCACGACCCTGGTGCACGGCCGCGCCGCCGCCGACGCTGCGGCCGAGGCGTCCGCCGTCCTCTTCGGCGGCGACCCCGGTGCTGCCGGCATCGACGCCTGGCAGGTCGTGGCCGACGAGGTGACGACCGTGGGCCTGCCGCCGGACACCTCGATGGCCGAGGGCGTGGACCCTGTCCCCGTCCTGGTGCAGGCCCAGCTGGCGAAGTCCAACAACGAGGCCCGTCGCCTCTTGCGTGAGGAGGCGGTGGTGGTCACCGGTCGACGCCTCGACGAGGCCGGCCGGATCACGGCAGACGATGTCCGCCATGGGCGTTTCGTGCTCCTGCGCAAAGGGCGCAAGAGCTACGCAGTCGTGGATTTGGAAAAAGAACCCGTCTGAAGTTGACGCCGACCCCGCGCAGCGGTACGTTGGTCATTCGCCCCGCACGGCCGGTACAACGGTCGGAACGAGGCAAACGGACGAGTTAGCGCCGGCAACGGCCCCCGCAACTCCGCTCCATCGAACTGTTCGAATCACTTCGAACGCAACGATCGGAACGGATTTGCACGGGAACCAGCCACCCGCTAACTTACCCGCTCCGGCAACACCGCCTCGGTCCTCGGATCTGGTGCGACTGCCACAAGAGCTCCTTGAAAACAGAAGAGAGGAATGACGTGTGAGTGCGGGCAAACGCCCTCGCTTCGGCGAGATCGTTTGCACGGAAATACATTTGCACCTGTCATCTTTGAGTTTCTACAGGTCTTACCCAAGACCAGACATAAAGAGATAGATGCCAGCAGGCGCCGGTCAGTCAGGCCGGTGCCGCTCAACCAATTGATCGAATCGTCGCTGTCGAACAGCAATGATCGACGGTGACGCAAGATCTTGACGGAGAGTTTGATCCTGGCTCAGGACGAACGCTGGCGGCACGCTTAACACATGCAAGTCGAACGAGGCCCAAGGAGCTTGCTCCTGAAGGTCGAGTGGCGAACGGGTGAGTAACACGTGAGAAACCTGCCCCGAAGACCGGGATAACCCAGGGAAACTTGGGCTAATACCGGATACCTTCACGACGTCTCCTGGCGATGTGAAGAAATGGATTCCGCTTTGGGAGGGTCTCGCGGCCTATCAGCTTGTTGGTGAGGTAACGGCTCACCAAGGCGACGACGGGTAGCTGTTCTGAGAGGAAGATCAGCCACACTGGGACTGAGACACGGCCCAGACTCCTACGGGAGGCAGCAGTGGGGAATCTTGCGCAATGGGCGAAAGCCTGACGCAGCGATGCCGCGTGCGGGAAGACGGCCTTCGGGTTGTAAACCGCTTTCAGCAGGGACGAAATTGACGGTACCTGCAGAAGAAGCTCCGGCCAACTACGTGCCAGCAGCCGCGGTAAGACGTAGGGGGCGAGCGTTGTCCGGATTTATTGGGCGTAAAGGGCTCCTAGGTTGTTCAGTAAGTCGACTGTGAAAATCCAAGGCTCAACCTTGGGACGCCAGTCGATACTGCTGTGACTCGAGTTCGGTAGAGGAGTGTGGAATTCCTGGTGTAGCGGTGAAATGCGCAGATATCAGGAGGAACACCAACAGCGAAGGCAGCACTCTGGGCCGACATTGACACTGAGGAGCGAAAGCGTGGGGAGCAAACAGGATTAGATACCCTGGTAGTCCACGCCGTAAACGTTGAACACTAGGTGTGGTGGGCAGATCCATGTCTGCCGTGCCGTAGCTAACGCATTAAGTGTTCCGCCTGGGGAGTACGGCCGCAAGGCTAAAACTCAAAGGAATTGACGGGGGCCCGCACAAGCGGCGGAGCATGCGGCTTAATTCGATGCAACGCGAAGAACCTTACCTGGGCTTGACATGCAGGGTGAAACCCGTGAAAGCGGGCGCTCTTCGGAGCCTGCACAGGTG